>JAFACJ010000337.1 GCA_023425615.1 Actinomycetes bacterium | reverse complement strand
GGCTGGCCGTGGCGGCGGTGCCCGAGGGGCTGCCGTTCGTGGCGACGGTCGCCGAACTGGCGACGGCGCGGCGCCTGTCGGGCCGCGGCGCGCTGGTGCGCAGCCCCATCACGATCGAGGCGCTGGGCCGTGTCGATGTGCTGTGCTTCGATAAGACCGGCACGCTGACCGAGGGGCATCTGCGGGTCGGCATGGTCTCCGACGGCAGGACCAGCCTGCCTCCCGGCCGGCTGGCGCCGGAGCTGCGCCCGGTGGTCGCGGTGGCGCTGCGGGCCACCCCCGAGCTGGAGAAGCTGCCGCATCCGACCGACCGCGCCGTGGCGCGGCTCGCCGAGGAACTGGGCGTCATCCGCTCCCTGGACTCCGGGTGGCGGCGGACGGATGAGCTGCACTTCGAGCCGGCCCGCGGCTACCACGCCGTGCTGGGCAGGGACGGGGACGGGGAGCGGCTCAGCGTCAAGGGCTCGCCCGAGGTGGTGCTGGACGCCTGCTCCCTGTGGGCGCCGGACGGCGTGCCCGTGCCGTTCGACGGGCGGGCGCGCAAGACCGTGGAGCGGGAGGTCGAGCGGCTGGCCGGGCTCGGGCAGCGGGTGCTGGCCGTGGCCGAGGGCCTCGACCCCGTCGGGCTGGAGCTGCGCGGCCTGTGCTTCCGCGGCCTGCTCGGCCTGGCCGACCCGGTGCGCGCGACGGCGGCGCAGGCGGTCGGCAGGCTGACGGAGGCAGGGATCCGGGTGTTCATGATCACCGGTGATCATCCGGTCACCGCCACCGCGATCGCCGCCGAGCTCGGCATGGTCGACGGGGTGGAGTCCGGGGCCCGGCACGTCATGACCGGCCTGGAACTCGACGCGCTCGATGACGAGGCGCTGGGCGAGCGGCTGGCCGAGGTGTGCGTCTACGCGCGGATGAGCCCGGCCCTGAAGGTGCGGATCGTCGAGGCGCTGCACCGGGCCGGGCATGTGGTGGCGGTCACCGGCGACGGCGCCAACGACGCGCCTGCCATCCGGCTCGCCGACGTCGGGATCGCGCTGGGCACCCGGGCCACCCCCGCCGCCCGCGACACCGCCGACATCGTCATCGCCGACGACCGGATCGAGACGATCGTGGCGGCGATCGCCCAGTGCCGCGGCATGTGGAAGTCCACCCGCGACGGGCTGGCGATGCTGCTGGGCGGCAATCTGGGGGAGATCGCCTTCACCGCGGGGTCAGGGCTGCTGCTGGGCGGCAGCCCGCTCAACGTCCGCCAGCTCCTGCTGGTGAACCTCTTCACCGACATGCTCCCGGCCATGGCGCTGGCGGTGCGGGCGCCGGGGGAGAACGAGGAGGAGCTGCTGCTGGGGGAGGGCCCGGAGAAGTCGCTGGGCGAGGTGCTGACCCGTGACATCGCGGCGCGGGCGGTGACGACGGCGCTGGCCGCGCAGTCCGCCTGGTTCCTGGCCCGGCTGTGGGGCACCCGCGGGCAGACCGACACCACGGCGCTGGTCGCGCTGGTGGCGGCACAGCTCCTCCAGACGATCACGGCGGGCGGCAGGGACAGGCTGGTGCTCATCGCGGCGCTGGGCTCCCTCGCCGCGCTGGTGGGGGTGGTGCAGACGCCGGGTCTCAGCCATCTCTTCGGCTGCCGTCCGCTGGGCCCGCACGGCTGGATCATCGCGCTGGGCAGCGCCACCGGGCTGTCGGCCGCCGCCGCCTTCACGGAGAGGTTCGGGAAGGTTCACCTGAACGACATCTTGCCACGGGGGCTCCAAGTCGGATGATCAGCTATAAAGGGGATATCGGTCCTCCCGAAAGGTATATCGATACGTGTCCGAATTCCTCTCCTCCCTGCTGGCCAAGGCGCTGATGTCGCTGCTCCAGACGATCCTCACCGAGCTGGCCACGATGATCACCCGTGCGGCCTACACCCGCTACGGCCGCACCGGCACGGCGATGGCGTTCTGAGGAAGGCCGTGCCGCCGCCGCGCGGCACGGCTCAGCCGAGGATCCGGTCGAGGTCGAACCTGACCGGGACCTCCAGTTGCCCGTACCCGCAGGACTCGGGCGTGCGGTCGGTGCGCCAGCGCCGGAACCGCGCGGTGTGCCGGAAGCGCAGGCCCTCCATGTGGTCGTAGGCGACCTCGCACACCAGTTCGGGGCGCAGCGGCACCCAGGAGAGGTCCTTCTTGCCGGTCCAGCGGGAGACCGCGCCCGGCATGCGCTCGGGCCCGGCCGGCTCCTCCTGCTCGGCCCAGGACGCCCAGGGGTGGCCGGAGAAGCCGTCCATCCGGTAGGGCTCCAGCAGGTCGACCAGGGCGCGGCGCTGCTCCATCGGGAACGAGGCGGCCACCCCCACGTGCTGGAGGCCCTGCGCGTTCCACAGGCCCAGCAGCAGCGATCCGACGACCGTGCCGCTCTTGTGCCACCGGTACCCGGCGACCACGCAGTCGGCGGTCCGCTCGTGCTTGACCTTGAACATCACCCGCTTGTCGGGCTCGTACGGCGCGTCGGCGGGTTTGGCGATCACCCCGTCGAGCCCGGCGCCCTCGAACCTGTCGAACCAGCGCAGCGCCTCCTCGTAGGAGGCGGTGACCGAGGTGAGGTGGACCGGCGGGCGGACGCGGCCCAGCGCCTGGGCCAGGAGGGCGCGCCGCCGCGAGAACGGGGCGTCCAGGAGCGCCTCGCCGTCCAGGGCCAGCAGGTCGAAGGCGACGTAGGAGGCGGGGGTCTCGCGCGCCAGCAGCGCGATCCGCGAGGCGGCGGGGTGGATCCGCTGGGACAGGGCGTCGAAGTCCAGCCTGCCGTCCCTGCGGATGACCACCTCTCCGTCCACCACGCACCGCTCGGGCAGTTCGCGCCGCAGCACCCCGACCAGTTCGGGGAAGTAGCGGGTGAGGGACCTGCCGCCGCGGCTGGAGAGCTCCACCTCGGCGCCGTCGCGGAAGACGAGGCACCGGAACCCGTCGAACTTGGGTTCGTAGTAGTACTCGCCCCTGGGCAGGCCCTTCACGGCCCTGGCGAGCATCGGCGCGACCGGCGGGCTGAGCGGCAGGTCCATGGCCTCACGATAACCTGGGGTGATGAGGCGTCTCCTGCCGGTGCCCGGCGCGGATCACGGGGCGGAGGTCGACCCGTACGAGGAGTACCGGGTGGCGGGCCCCTGGCTGAGGCTGGGCATGGTGGCCAGCCTCGACGGTTCGGTCACCGACGAGGAGGGCTGGTCCGACGGGCTCGGCGGCCGTGCCGACCAGCGGGTCTTCCGCACCCTGCGGGCCCTGGCCGACGGGATCATGGTGGGCGCGGGCACCGTCCGCACCGGCCGCCTCGGCCCCTCCCGGCTCCCCGCCGATCTGGCGGCGCGGCGGGGCCGTCCGCCCGCCCCGATCATCGTGGTGAGCCGCTCCCTCGATCTCGACTTCTCCGCGCCGCTGTTCACCGACAGCGACACGATCCTGGTGACGTCCGACGACGCGAGGCCGCCCGCGCACGTCCGCGTCGTGTCGGCGGGCGAGGGCGACGTGGACCTGCCGCTGGCCCTGCACCGCCTCCAGGGCGAGCACGGCTTCCAGCACCTGCTGTGCGAGGGCGGCCCCGCCCTGGCCACCTCCCTGCTGGCGGCGGGCCTGGTCGACGAGCTGTGCCTGAACTTCGCGCCCACCTTGATCGGCTCCCGGCACCGCACGAGCCTGGTCTGCGACACGAGCCGTGTCGAACTGGACCTCGACGCGGTCTACTCGGCCGAGGGCGTGCTCTTCCTCAGGTATCTGACGTGCCGCCCTCGCCCATGAGCCTGCGGCCCCTGCGCCGCGCCCACCACGCCAGCGCCGCGGTCACGGCGGCGATCCACAGGGCGCCGTCCCAGGACGGCGCGGACACGGTGCCGGCGACGAGGAGCAGGCCGAGGAATCCCGAGACGTGCCAGCCGAGCATCTGCACGGGCGCGCTGTTGCCGAACGGGGTTTCGAAC
>JAFACJ010000322.1 GCA_023425615.1 Actinomycetes bacterium | reverse complement strand
GGCCGAACCACGGCAGGAAGGTCTCCACCAGGCTGCCGAGGTTCCCGACCCGGTTCGGGATCTTCGCGTGCAGCAGCAGGAACAGGCCCAGCAGCAGCGCCAGCGCCGCGAGGACCGGGCCGCGCCGCCACATCGATGGAGGGATTCGGAGCATGCCCCCAGCCAAGGGGAAGCGGTGTTGCCGGAGCGTATGGGGTTTTCGATACACCGGCGATACGCACCGGCTCGTAGCATCGACACCATGCGCGTGCTGATCGTCGAGGACGAGCCCTACCTGGCCGAGGCCATCCGCGACGGCCTGCGCCTGGAGGCGATCGCCGCCGACATCGCGGGCGACGGCGACACCGCGCTGGAACTGCTGGACCACAACGCCTACGACATCGCCGTCCTCGACCGCGACGTCCCGGGGCCGTCCGGCGACGAGATCGCCGGGCGCGTCGTCGCCTCCGGCAGCGGCATGCCGATCATCATGCTCACCGCGGCCGACCGCCTCGACGACAAGGTCTCCGGGTTCGCGCTCGGCGCCGACGACTACCTCACCAAGCCGTTCGAGCTGCGGGAACTCGTCCTCCGGCTCCGTGCCCTCGACCGCAGGCGCGCCCACAACAGGCCGCCCGTGCGGGAGATCGCCGGCCTGCGGCTGGACCCGTTCCGCCGCGAGGTCTACCGCGACGGCCGCTACATCGCGCTCACCCGCAAGCAGTTCGCCGCGCTCGAAGTCCTCGTCGCCGCCGAGGGCGGTGTCGTCAGCGCCGAAGAACTCCTGGAACGCGCGTGGGACGAGAACGCCGACCCTTTCACCAACGCCGTGCGCATCACCGTCTCGGCGCTGCGCAAACGGCTCGGCGAACCCTGGATCATCGCCACCATGCCAGGCGTCGGCTACCGCATCGACACGCAATCAGAGGCCGGACGTGGATAGGGCACCCGGGGTGAGCGTCCGTCTCAAACTCACCCTCAGCTACGCCGGATTCCTCATGCTCGCCAGTGCCCTGCTGCTCGCGGCGGTGTGGGTGTTCCTCCTGCGCTACGTCCCCGACCGTGCGCTCATCATCCCCGGCTCCACTGACACCCCCACTCTTGATGTTTTTCCCATCCGGTCCAACCTCCTGCACGTTTTCGCTCCGAGGGCGGCCGCGGTGATGATGTTCCTGCTGGTGTTCGGCCTCGTGGGAGGGTGGATCCTCGCCGGCCGCATGCTCGCCCCCCTGACTCGCATCACCAACGCCACCCGCCTGGCCTCGACCGGCTCGCTCTCCCAACGGATCCGGCTACCGGGCCGCAAAGATGAGTTCCGTGAACTCGCCGACGCCTTCGACACGATGCTCACCCGGCTTGAAGCACACGTCGCCGAACAGCGGAGATTCGCGGCCAACGCCTCTCACGAGTTGCGCACGCCCTTGGCGGTCTCGAAGGCGCTTCTCGACGTGGCCCGCGCCGATCCGGACCCCGACACCGGCGAACTCATCGACCGCCTCCATGCCGTCAACACCCGGGCGATCGACCTGACCGAGGCATTGCTCCTGCTCAGCCGCGCCGATCGGCGTTCCTTCACCCGAGAACACGTCGACCTGTCTCTCCTGGCGGAAGAAGCCACCGAGACACTCCTCCCCCTGGCAGAAAAGCTCGGCGTCACCATCGAGACTTCCGGCGACATCACCCCCACCATCGGCTCACACGCGCTCCTGCTGCAGCTGACCACGAATCTCGTGCACAACGCGATCGTCCACAACCTGCCCGAACAAGGCTCCGTGTGGGTCGATACCGGCGTCCGCCCCAAGACGGTGGTGCTCACTGTCGAGAACACCGGCGAGAAGCTCACCCCACAACTGGTCTCGACACTCACCGAGCCCTTCCGGCGCGGCACCGAGCGCATACACGCCGACCACGCAGGCGTCGGCCTCGGCCTGGCGATCGTCAAAACCGTCACCCACGCACACGACGGGACACTCACCCTCACCCCGCGCCCTACCGGCGGGATCCGCGTCACCGTGGAACTACCCGCGATAGCCCCGGATTCCGAGTATTGAATTCACCCGCAGCGCGGCGGTGGCGCCGCCGGTGAAGGGCGGGCGTCCCCCGGCGTCGGCAGGACCGGGGAGCTCTTGACCGACCCGTTGCCCGCATCCGGCGCTCGTGGAAGGTGCCACCGCCGAACGCCGCCCTACTCTCGGGTGCGATCGGGGGTGAGCGCGCCGACGCTCTCACCCCACAGGGATGCGGGGGAGGAAGCCATGGAGCTGCGGGACGCCTACGGGGAGGCTCTGATGGAGTACCGGACGCGCGAGATCGAGCCGGACGAGGTGCGGTGGGTGAACGACACCTACAAGCAGCACCGCGCGGGGTGGACGCAGGAGCACCGGCAGCGGCGGGCGGCGTGGCTGGCGGTCGCCGCCGACGAACTGCGGGGGACCGGCCGCCGGGATAAGGCGCACAGGGTGACCTTCACGCGGACGGACGAAGAACTCGCCAGCGCCTTCGGCCTGCGTGACAAGGTCACCCTGGCGGAACTGGAGGATCTGCGCGCCGCCTACCTGGAGGGCTTCAACGGCCCCGCGCACCCGACCGAGTGAACGAAGCGCCTCCGTCGGGTATCGGAAGAAGAGGCTTCTTTTCATACCGGTCGGTTGGTATTATTTCGCCATGGAGTCGCAGAAGGTGCGTGTGGACAAGGGCGGTGCCGTCGCGACGGTGCTGCTCGATCGCGCGGAGCGTGGGAACGCCATGGACGGGCCGATGCTGGAGGCCCTGGTCGCGGCGGTGGAGGAGGCCGCGGCGGATCGCGCGTGCGCCGTCGTGGTCGTCCGGGCGGAAGGCCGGCATTTCTGCACAGGGTGGGACACGGCGGCCTTTCCCGATCTCGGCCTCGCCTCCGCCGAGGATCTGGCAGCGGAGCTGCGCGGGGTCCATACGGCGCTGGGGCGGCTGTGGCGGGTGCCCGCGGTGACCGTCGCCGAGGTGCGCGGGATGACCGCGGGGTTCGGGCTCGGGCTGCTGGCACACCTGCATCT
>JAFACJ010000948.1 GCA_023425615.1 Actinomycetes bacterium | reverse complement strand
GGACAGGACCACCAGCGTCGGCACGGCGGAGTCCTGGGCGGCCGCGACCGCGGCGAAGCCCGACCGGACCGCGCCGCACAGGTCGGCGGCGGGGGCGGAGCGGTCCAGACGCAGCGCGGCGTGGATCGCGGTCGCGTTGGTCTTATCGGTGTAGGCCGGCGCGGAGGAGGCGAAGAACAGCTGCCGGGGCGCCTGGCCCTCGGAGAGTCCCCGCAGCGCGGCCCGCGCGGCCTCGACCCCCATGGACGTGGTGTCCTCGTCATACGAGGCGACAGAACGGGCACCGGGAGCGCTCGGCTCCCCCAGGACCGCGGCGATGTCCGCTCGCCGCAGCCTGTGGTGCGGGATGTAGGCGCCATAGGCGACAAGACCGCCCATCGGACCTCCCTCTTCGCTAATATAGCTATATAATTAGACTACTTTAACATCCCGCACCAGCCCCCTCAGAGGCGGGTGAGGTTGTCAAATATAGTTAGATATATAGACTAGTTATCCTCATCACGCATAGTTCTGGAGGGTGGGATGAGCAAGATCTGGGCCAACTCGGCCGACTCCCATGTGCTCGAGCCCGACGACCTGTGGCTGCGGGCGCTGCCCGCGCGGCTGGCCGAACGCGCCCCGCGCAGCGAGCGCGGCGAGCGGTTCGAGGTGCTCTACATCGACGGCGAGCAGGTCAGCCGCCAGCTCAACGACATGATGGACGCCATCCGCCCGCCGGGCGCGCGCGACCTCGACGTCCGGCTCAAGGACCTCGACCAGGAGGGCGTCTGGGGCCAGCTCGCCTTCCCCTCGATGGGGTTCTGGTCCGTGCTGATCCGGGACCGGGAACTGGCCCGCGAGGTCGTCCGCGCCTGGAACGACTGGGCCCACTCGGAGATCATGCAGCGCACCAAGCGGATCCTCACCCCGGCCTGCGTGTCCATGGCCGACGTGGACGACGCCGTCGCCGAACTCGAACGGGCGGCCGAGCTGGGCTTCCAGGCGGTGTTCCTGCCCACCCAGACCGCGGCGGGGGAGGAGTACGGCCTCGACCGCTGGGAGCCGCTGTGGACCGCGGCCGAGCGGGCCGGCATGACCCTCGCCTTCCACATCGGCACCGGGGGCGACACCGTCGTCTACCGCGGGCCCGGCGGCGCCGTGATCAACTTCATGGAGACCACCTACCCGGGCATGCGGGTGGTCTCGCACCTGGTCGCCGGCGGCGCCCTGGACCGCCACCCCGATCTGAGGATCCTCATCGCCGAGGGCGGCGCCTCCTGGCTGCCGGCGATCGCCGACCGCATGGACGAGGCCTACCGGCAGCACGGGATCTTCGTGCGGCCCAAGCTCAGCCGCCTGCCCAGCGAGATCATCAAGCAGCAGGTGTACGCCTCGTTCCAGCACGACGTCAGCGCGGTGGACGTCGTCCGCTGGAGCGACTACCAGAACGTCATGTGGGGCGATGACTACCCCCACCTGGAGGGCACCTACGGCCACACGCAGGAGACCCTGCGCGGCCTGTTCGACGGCGTTCCCGACGCCGTCCGCGAGCGCGTCACCCGCGGCGCGTTCGGCGAGCTCTTCACCGTTCCCGAGCAGACGCCGCGGGATACGGCGGTCTGAGAGCTCCACAGCGACGATCCGGGCGGCGAACCTCACCCTTCCTACCCAGCCGCCCGGATCGTTTTCTCGTTGTCCGCCGGATACGACCCGTCATGAAAGGATCACAAGACGATGTCCAACCAGGGTGACAGAACCGGAATCTCCGCCCCGCGCTGGGCGGGGTCCGACTTCCAGGAACCGCCGCGCTCCGACGGAGGGGTCGCGCTGTGCGGGGCCTGCCGTGACGCGGGCTCCTGTCGGCTCGGCCTCACCCGCGAGCGTCTCGACGAGGACGGCACCGCCTGGTTCGACCTCGTCTGCCCGCCCGACCAGGAGGGCGGTCCCGGCGTCGCGCACGGCGGGTGGACGGCGGCGGTCCTGGACGACTGCCTGGGGCACGTGCCCCTGCTGAACAGGACGCTCTCGGTCACCGCCGAGCTGACGGTGAGCTTCGTCAAGCCCGTCCCCGTGGGAAGGCCCCTGCAGATCAGGGCCTGGGTCGAGCGGAGAGAAGGGTCTCGCTGGTACATCTCGGGCGAGATGACGCTGCTGCCCGGAGGCGCCGTCCTGGCGCGCGCCTCCGGGATCTGGGTGACCCGCGACCTCGGGCACTTCGAGCGCCACGAGAAGTGGCTGGCCGATCAGGACGCCGCGGCGCGCCCCTGACGCCCGGCGCTCAGACCGCGTGCAGGACCCGTTCGCCGGTCCAGCCCCGGCTTCCGGCCGTCCCGCCGAGGCCCTCCTGGTGCACCCAGTCGCGCGGGATGGCGGGCTGGGGCGGATGCTGCCGGTCGTCCATCGCCATCCCGTAGTGCCGGCTGTAGCACAGCTTCCAGGCGGCGTTGTCCATCAGCGACCAGTAGTCATAACCGCTGATCCTCACCCCCTCGGCCATCACGTGGGAGAGCCAGCCCAGCTGCGCGGTGAAGGCGGTCCGGCTCCGCTCCCGCTCCTCCTCGGAGGCGGCGCCGGGCTCCAGGTCCCACATGCCGTTGTCGATGATGCGCAAAGGAGGCAGCTCCTCCCCGTAGAGCTCGTGGAGGGCGGCGACGGCGTCGGCCAGCGCCTCGGGGACGATGGGCCAGCCGTAGGCGGTGGTCTCGACCTCGGCCATCGGGACGAGCGCGAAACCCAGGTGGGAGAACAGGCCGTTGACGTCGTTGAGGGCGGTGAAGCACTCCCGCGCGGGCAGCAGCCTGGACAGGTTCTCCGGCGCGGCGACACGGCTGGGCTGGTGCCAGATCATCCCGAACACGTCGACGGGTTCGGCGATGGCCTCCAGGTCCCCTGGCCTGACGCATCCGGTGTCCTCCACCGGTGAGCGGCCGTCCTCGGTGACCATGTGGCTGCCGAGCAGCACCGGGTCGAGGAAGATCCGGTGCGCCCAGCATTCGAGCCGCTCCAGCGCGATACGGTCGCTGATCTCGTCGGAGGCGGCGTAGGCGCCCATCAGGGTCGCGGCGGCGCCCACCTCCCCGGTGGCCCCGGCCCGCCTCAGGGCGCGGGTCGCGAGCCCCGCGCCCAGGAGCACGTGGTGCAGTGCCTCCAGGCCGCGCATCCCGACGC
>JAFACJ010000255.1 GCA_023425615.1 Actinomycetes bacterium | reverse complement strand
AGCCGGTCCGTCCACAGGTGGTCGCCGCCGACCGCCAGATAGAGGTAGCGGCTGAGCTCGGGGCTGGGCACCTCGGCCCTGACCACCCGCACCGGCGCCGGCCTGGCCGCCCGCAGCTGCCCGGGAGAGGTCTGCTCCAGGTACCAGGTGGTCACTTCGGTCTGCCGGGTCTCCATGTGCGCTGATCCTAGGCGGCGGGAGTGACCGACGCCGCCGAGGCCAAAGATCACCTTTTCGGTAGAATGCCGGGCCATGAGCTCCGAGCCCCGGCCCCTGCGCAAGGACGCCGAGCGCAACCGGCGGCGCGTCCTGGACGCGGCACAGCACCTGTTCGCCGAACACGGCCTCGACGTCACCCTGGAGGAGATCGCCAGGGAGGCGGGGGTGGGGGTGATCACCCTCTACCGGCGCTTCCCCAACAAGGAGGCGCTCATCGGCGCGGTCTTCGAACGGCGCCTCGATGACCTGTGCCGGCTGGCCGAGGAGGCGCTCGCCGAACCCGACTCCTGGACGGCGTTCGCCACCTTCCTGGAGCGCTCCGGCTCCGAGCACGTGATCGACCGCGGGATGCGGGAGGTCGTCCTCGGCGGCGACGCCTGGCGGATCCAGGCCAAGGAGCGGCTGTACCCGCTGGTGGAGCGGCTGCTGGCGCGGGCCAGGGCCGACGGCGCGATCCGCGCCGACCTGACCGTGCAGGACCTGCCGCTGATCGCGCTGTCCGTCGCCACGATCGCCGAACGCACCCGGCACGCCGGCGGCCGGTTCTGGCAGCGGTACCAGCGGCTGGTGATCGACGGCCTGCGCGCCCCCGGCGCCGTCCCGCTGGAGACCGAGCCCCTCACCACCCACGACCTGGACGTGACCGTCGGCGCGTGGGCCATCCCCTGACACCGCCCCGGCCCCCGGGCCCGCATCACCGCACGCCGTTTCCTCAGGTCGGCGCGTAAAATGGGCCGATGACACCCTCCAACGGCGCCACCGGCGGCAAGAACGAGGACGACCGCTTCGTCACCGGCAGCCATGATCTGCCCGTCCCTCCGGCGCTCGCCGAGTTCTTCAAGCACGGCTGGGCCGGCACCGACACGGCGCTGCCGCCCCTGCAGGCGGCGTCCTACGCGGCCAAGCGCAGGGCCGCGGTGTCCGCGCGGTTCCCGGGCGAGCGCCTGGTGGTGCCCGCGGGTGATCTGAAGGTCCGCAGCAACGACTGCGACTACCCGTTCCGGCCGCACACCGCCTTCGCGCACCTGACCGGCGAGACCGCCACCGAGGCGGTGCCCGAGGCGGTGCTGGTGCTGGAGCCCACGGGCTCGGGGCACGAGGCGATTCTGTTCACCCACCCGCGCTCCCCGCGCGACGGCAGCCCCCTCGGCGCGCAGTTCTACCGCGACCGCAGGCACGGCGAGCTGTGGGTCGGCCGCCGCCGCACCCTCGCCGAGACCGAGGACGCCTTCGGCCTCGCCGCCGCCGACCTGGAGACCCTGGAGACCCGGCTCGACGCCCGTGTCCCCACCCGGCTGATCCGCGGCGTCGACCCTGCCGTGGACGAGCTGGTCGCCCCGCACCCCGACCCCGACGCCGACCGCGAGCTGCACGCCGTGCTCGCCGAACTGCGCCTGGTCAAGGACGAGTGGGAGGTGGCGCAGCTCACCGCCGCGGTCCGCCACACCCTCACCGGTTTCCACGACGTGGTGGCCGAACTGCCGTACGCCTCGCGCCTGGCCCGCGGGGAACGCTGGGTCGAGGGCGTCTTCAACCGCCGCGCCCGCCTCGAAGGCAACGGGCCCGGCTACGAGACGATCGCCGCGGCCGGCGCGCACGCCTGCGTGCTGCACTGGATCCGCAACGACGGGCCGCTGCCCGAAGGCAGCCTCCTGCTGCTGGACGCCGGGGTCGAGGTCGACTCCTTCTACACCGCCGACATCACCCGCACCCTGCCGGTCGGCGGCCGGTTCACCGACGCCCAGCGGCGCGTCTACGACCTGGTGTACGCCGCGCAGGAGGCGGGCATCGCCGCGGTCCGCCCCGGCGCGCGGTTCCGCGACTTCCACGAGGCGGCGATGCGCGTGATCGCCGAGGGCCTCGACTCCTGGGGCCTGCTGCCGGACGGCGCCGAGGCCTCCCTCGACCCCGAGTCCGGCCTGCACCGCCGCTACACCCTGTGCAGTTCCGGCCACATGCTCGGCATGGACGTGCACGACTGCGCCAAGGCCAGGGCCGAGACCTACCTCGACGGCGTCCTCCAGGCGGGCCAGGTCCTCACCGTGGAGCCCGGCCTGTACCTCCAGCCCGACGACCTGACCCTCCCCGCCGAACTGCGCGGCATCGGCGTCCGCATCGAGGACGCCCTGCTGGTCACCGAGGACGGCGCCGTCAACCTCTCCGCCGGCCTCCCCCGCCGGGCCGAGGAGATCGAGGACTGGATGGCCGGCCTGATGAGCTGACCGGTGCCCGAGGCACCGGCCGGCCGTCAGACGCGCAGTTCGCCCTTCAGGACGGTGACGGCGTCGCCGGTCAGCAGGACGCGGTCGCCGCGGAGCGTCACGCCGACGACGCCCTCGCGGGCCGAGAGCTGGCGGCCGGTCAGGGAGGCGCGGCCCAGGCGCTCGGTCCAGTAGGGGGTGAGCATGCAGTGGGCGGAGCCCGTCACCGGGTCCTCCTCGATGCCCACGGCGGGGGCGAAGAAGCGGGAGACGAAGTCCTCGGGCGCCTCGGGGTCGGCGGGCGCCGTCACACAGACGCCGCGGGCGTCGAGGGTGGCGAGGAGCACCTGGTCGGGGGCCAGGTGGCGGACCGTCTCGGCGTCGGCGACGACGACCAGGAGGTCGTTCTGCTCGTTGCGGGCGGTCAGCTCGGGTTCGAGGCCGAGCGCCGCGGCCAGGCCGGGCGGTGGCTCCGGCAGGCGGACGGCGGGCACGGAGGGGAAGTCCAGCTCCAGTCCCGCAGGGGTGCAGCCCACGGTGAGCAGGCCGCTCTTGGTGTGGAACTCGGCGGGCTTGTCGGCCGCCACGATCCACTCGGAGAACAGGACGTGCGCGGTGGCGAGCGTGGCGTGGCCGCACAGGCCGACCTCCACGGCGGGCGTGAACCAGCGCAGCTCGAACCCGCCGGTCTCCAGCGGGCGGACGAAGGCGGTCTCCGAATGCCGCATCTCGGCGGCGACCTGCTGCATCCATTCGGGTTCGGCCGGCTCCTCCAGCAGGCACACTCCGGCCGGATTACCGCGAAACGGCTGGTCGGTGAAGGCGTCCACGACGTAGATCCGCATGGCACCCACCCTAAGCCGCGGGGCCCCGGGGGGGGGGACCCCCCGGGG
>JAFACJ010000159.1 GCA_023425615.1 Actinomycetes bacterium | reverse complement strand
GCCGGGGTCTGCGCCGGTCTCGCCGCGCATCTGGGCCTGGAGGTCCTGGTGGTGCGGCTGGCGTTCGTGACGCTGATCGCCGCGGGGCCCTACGGATACGCCGCCTATATCGCGTTCTGGCTGCTGGTCCCGGCGGAGGAGGGGCGGCCGGTCCGCCGTGATCTGCCGCAGATGATCGCCTATGTTCTGCTGGCCGGTGGTCTGAGCGTGCTGACCGGCCTGTCGGGCGTGGCGCAGCTCGCCCTGTGGCCGGTGCTGGTCGTCGGGATCGGTGCGGCGCTGCTGTGGCAGCAGGCCGACCGCGATCAGCGCGAGCGCTGGAGCGCGCTGCCCGAGGGCATGTGGTGGCGCAGCCTGCTGGGCGCGCTGCTGGTGGTGGGCGGGGTCGGCGGCTTCTTCGTGCAGCAGGTCGAACCCCATCAGATCCCCCAGGTGCTGCTGGCCACCGCGATCATCCTCACCGGCGTGACGGTGATCATCACACCCTGGCTGGTGCGGCTCTGGCAGGAGCTGGACGCCGAGCGCGCCGAGCGGGTCAGATCGCAGGAGCGGGCCGAGGTCGCCGCGCACATCCACGACTCGGTGCTGCACACCCTCACGCTGATCCAGCGCAACGCCCACGATCCCAAGGAGGTGGCGCGGCTGGCCCGCTCCCAGGAGCGGGAGCTGCGGGCCTGGCTGTATCAGCCCAAGTCCGACTCCTCGCAGCTGTTCGCCGCCGCCGTCAGGGAGGTCTCGGCCGAGGTCGAGGACGCCCACGGGGTGCCGATCGAGGTGGTGTGCGTCGGTGACTGCCCGCTGGACGAGCGGGTCGGCGCGATGATCCAGGCGGCGCGGGAGGCGATGGTGAATGCGGCGAAGTACTCGGGTGCGCCGGTCATCTCCGTCTACGCCGAGGTCGAGGGCGACGAACTGGAGATCTTCGTACGCGATCGCGGCGCCGGTTTCGATCTGGAGGCGGTCCCGGGGGACCGGATGGGCGTCCGAGGGTCGATCATTGGACGTATGGAGCGTCACGGAGGCATCGCGCGGGTGCGCAGCGCGCCAGGCGAGGGCACCGAGATCAGGCTGGAGCTGAAGAAGTGACACGGGTCGTGCTGGTCGATGACCACCAGATGTTCCGCACCGGGGTCAAGGCGGAGCTGGGGCCGCAGATCGAGGTGGTGGGGGAGGCCGCCGACGTGGACGAGGCGGTCGCGGTGATCGCCGAGACCCGTCCCGAGGTGGTGCTGCTGGACGTCCATCTGCCCGGCGGCGGGGGTGTGGAGGTGCTGCGCCGTGTGCTGCCGTCGGAGATCCGCTTTCTCGCGCTGTCGGTGTCGGACGCCGCCGAGGACGTGATCGGGGTGGTCCGCGGCGGCGCGCGCGGCTATGTCACCAAGACCATCTCCGGGCCCGAGCTGACCGATGCGATCGGCAGGGTCGCCGAGGGGGACGCGGTGTTCTCCCCGCGGCTGGCGGGGTTCGTCCTCGACGCGTTCAGCGCGACGGCGGCGCCGACCGCCGATCCGGAGCTCGCCCAGATCACCGCGCGGGAACGCGAGGTGCTGCGGCTCATCGCCCGCGGGTATGCCTACAAGGAGATAGCCAAGGAGCTCTTCATCTCGGTGAAGACGGTGGAGACCCATGTCAGCAGCGTGCTGCGCAAACTCCAGCTGTCCAACCGGCATGAACTGAGCCGGTGGGCCGCCGCGCGGCGCCTTGTTTGATGATATTGGATGGATTTACGGTGAACGCCGGGCGGGAGATAGGCGTCATACGTAGCGTCAAGGGTGTTATTGATTCGTTGTCAAAGGTAAGTTCTCGGGGATGAAGCGCACGATCCTGATCACGCTGGCCGCCACGGTCGTCTGGGGCACCGCGCACTTTCGCACGGGCCGGCGGCTCACCGGTGCGCTTCTGCTCTCGCTCCAGATCCTGCTGGCGACGGGCGCCGTTCTGCTGGCCTGGCCGCTGCGCGACCAGCTCACCGACCGGCTGGTGCAGCCGGCGTGGCTGGACGCGGTGACCGCGGCCCTGGTCCTGGTGGGCATGATCTGGTGCGCGGTGATCATCCGCTCCTACCAGCTCGTCAGCGAGGGGCACCGGCTGGTCGTGCCCATGGTCGTCGGGCTGTGCGTGCTGGTGATCGCGCCGCTGGCCTACGGGGTCGAGGTGGTGAGGGTCTCCAAGAACCTGGTGAACGACGTGTTCGTCGACCGCCAGGAGGGCGAGGCCCCGTTCGGGGGCCGGGGCCGGGTGAACATCCTGCTGCTGGGCGCGGACGCCGGACCCAACAGGTTCGGGGTGCGGACCGACAGCATGACGGTCGCCAGCATCGACACCGCCCGCGCCACGACGACGCTCTTCAGCCTGCCGCGCAACCTCGAACACGTCCCGATGCCCACCGCCGTCTCCCGCGCCGCCTTCCCCGACGGGTTCACCGGCGCCGGCGACGCCAACACCCCGGGGCTGCTCAACGAGGTCTTCCAGTGGGCCGAGGACCACCCGGAGATCGTTCCCGGCGTCTCCAACGGCAGGCGCGGCCCCCTGCTGCTGAAGCAGACCGTCGGAGGCGTCCTCGGCCTGCCCATCGACTACTACGTCATGGTCGACATGAAGGGTTTCGCGCAGCTGGTCGACGCCGTCGGCGGCATCCGGATCAACGTGACCGAGGAGCTGGTGTACGGGCGGCAGAGCCAGGGCCGGATCCCGGCCGGGATCCGGGTACTGAACGGCGAGCAGGCGCTGTGGTACGGCCGCACCCGCACCGGCAGCGATGACTACCACCGCATGTCGCGGCAGAAGTGCCTGCTGTACGCCCTGTCCCAGCAGGCGGACGCGGCGACCCTGCTGACCCGCTTCCACGGCATCGCCGACGCCACCAAGCGCGCGGTCTCCACCGACCTGCCGAAGGACGCGCTGCCCTCGGTGCTGGAGCTGTCCCGCAAGATCAAGGGCTCGGACGTCAAGAGCATCCAGTTCGTCCCGCCGCTGATCAGCACCGGGAACCCCGACTGGGAGCTGATCAGGTCCAAGGTCATCGAGACGCTCGCCGCCTCGAAGACCAAGCGGACGGCCCGCTCCACGACCGCTCCCGCCGCCCATCCCGTCGCCGAGACCACGTCGCCCGCGACGCCCACGGCGACACCGAGCCCGCAGGACGTGGACTCCCTGTCCACGACCTGCGCCTGACCCGCCGGGACGGGCGGGGCGGGAGCCGGAGGCCGGCCCGGAGGCCGGCCCCGGATCAGAGCTTCTCTAGCGGCGCGTGCCGCACGACCAGGCGCTTGACGCCGTAGTCGCCGCCGAAGTCGATGGAGGCGGTCGTCCGGTCGGCGGAGCCGTCGATGGCCAGCACGGTGCCCAGGCCGAACGAGTCATGGGTGACGCGGTCGCCGGGGGAGAGGGCCAGGGCGGGCCGGTCGCCGCCGCCCCCGCGGGACGCGGGCCGTGCGGAGGGCACCGGTGATCTGCCGGCCGGGATGGAGGTCCGCTCCCAGACGATCAGCGGGTCGGGGATCTCGGCGAGGAACCGCGACGGCGGGTTGAGCTGGGGCGCGCCCCAGGAGCTGCGCATCGTCGCACGGGAGACGTGCAGGCGCTCGCGGGCGCGGGTGATGCCCACGTAGGCCAGACGGCGCTCCTCCTCCAGCTCCTTGGGGTTGCCCATGGCGCGCAGGTGCGGGAAGACCCCGTCCTCCAGGCCGGTGAGGAAGACGACGGGGAACTCCAGGCCCTTGGCGGTGTGCAGGGTCATCAGGGTGACCAGGCCCTCGCCGTCGTCGGGGATCTGGTCG
>JAFACJ010001208.1 GCA_023425615.1 Actinomycetes bacterium | reverse complement strand
GTCCCGCCAGAGGGACTCGGGTTCGAGGAAGTGAGAGTCGCCTGAGTTGGCCCAGATCTTCTCCACGTCGGCTCCTTCGGCGTGTCGGTGGGGTCCCGCCTCGGTGCGGCGGACGAGTGAAAAACCGTTTTTCATCATGGGCCCGAGCGGGGCGACTGTCAACCGTTGTCCGTCCGTAGAGTTAACTAATTAAACTCTCTAGGGTTAACTGATCAACCTGATCATTGAGAAGTGGGGCCGATCCCCAGGGCCCGGTCGACCAGCGAGAGCACGCCGCGCACCACGAGCACGGCGCCACTGCCCGTCGGCCGCTCGATGATCTTCGCGAACCCCTCGTGCAGGACGGCGCGGAGCAGAGGGGCGTCGGTGTCGGGCTCCGCGCGGGGCAGGGAGCCGTCGCGCAGTCCGCGTCTGAGCAGGTCGGTGAGCGCGGAGTCCTGTTCGGCCTCGTAGTGTTCCTTCTCGGCGCGGAATCCCTTGGCCCTGGTCACCTCGTCGGAGTTGAGCACGAGCGCGCGCCAGCGGCGGCGAGGGTCGGCGGCGAGGCCGAGCATGGCGTTGATCCAGCCGTGGAGGGCGTCCCGGGCGGTCGGAGCCTGGTCCGCCAGAGCCCGCAGTTCCGCGAGGACGCGGTCGCTGTCGTTGCGGAACATCGCCAGCAGCAACGCGTCCTTGGAGTCGAAATGCCGATAGAACGCCCTGGTGGAGAGGCCGGCGGCCGCGAGGACGTCCATGATCGGGGCCGATGACCCATCGCTGTCGGCCAGAAGCCGGTAGGCGGCTTCGATGATCCGGGCGCGCTCGGCCGCGCGGTCCGTGGCTCCCGTCGCCGATCGCCCTCGGATGGGTGCCAAAGACCGCCTCCACTCCGCCGCGACTGATACCCGTGCTGACAAGAGGGTAGTCAATCGGGTGTTCGAGAGGAGCGGCCCGACCTCCGCGCCCCGGCCACGGCGTTCACGGTCACCCGGGGTCCACGGTGGCCTCGCGCGGGATCCTCTCGGCGGTCGGCTCCGCCAGGCGCACGACCGCGTCGAGGAGGACGACGCCTTCGCCGGGGGCGCCGACGCGCAGCCGGTCGACGGTGAGTTCCGCGAGTTCGGGCAGGCGCTCCACCATGGCCGACACCCGCAGGATCGTTTCTACGAGGGCGGGGAGATCCACGGCCGGCCGGTCGGCGAGTCCGGCCAGCATCGGATAGGCGCGTAGGGAGCGGACCATCGCCTCGGCGTCCTGGTCGCTGACCGGGGTGATGCGGAAGGTGACGTCGCCGAAGAGCCGGGCGTAACCGCTTCCGGTCCCGAGCTTCAGCACCGGTCCGAAGATCGGGTCGTCGACCACCCCGAGCGTGACGTCCTGGCCCGCGGGGCCCCGGTCCGCCCGGTGCAACCCGAAGCAGGACAGCAGGTCCGCGGCTTGATCATCGGTGAGCCGGCCCGTGCCCAGCGCCGTGACCAGTTTGCGGGCTCTGTCCACTTTGAGCCCTGCAGGCTCCCGCGCCACGCCCGCGGGGTGCCGCAGCCACTCTCCGTAACGGGCGGCATTCCCCAGCGCTATGGCGGCGGCCTCCGGGAACAGGTAGGAGGGGATGGCGCGGTCGGCGCCCGTGCGGAGCTCGTCCAGGAGCCCGGCCTGGGAGAGGAAGCTCGCCAGCACGGGTTTCCCGGGCACCGCCGTGCTCTCCTGGACGAGGGCGTGGGCGACGGACGCCGCATCCTCGACCAGCGGAGGGACGAACAGGGCGATCACGGCGTCCACCCCGTCGTCGGCGAGCAGCGCCGCCATCGCCCGGCGGTAGTCGTCGCCGGTGGCGTTCGGCGTCAGGTCGACCGGATGGCGATCCGCCCTCGGCCTGACCGCCCGGAGCAGGGCGCGGGTCTCCTCGGACAGGTCGGCCAGGACGAGGCCGGCGCCGCGGCACGCGCCGGCGGTCAGGGCTCCGGCACCCTCGGCGTTCGTCACCACGGCGACCCGTCTGCCCCGCGGCACCGGCTGGTCGGCCAGGAGCAGGGCGGTGTCGAACATCTCCTGCATCGTGCGTGTGCGGATGACTCCGGCCTGCGTGAACAGCGCACTCAGCACGGCATCGGAGTCCGTGGACCCGGCCGCCGCGTCGTCGGAGCCCCCGCCCGCTCCATCGGCCAGACCCGGATGGACGGTGATGATCGGTTTTCGCGCCGCGATCTGCCGTGCGACCCGCGCGAACTTGCGCGGGTTGCCGAAGGTCTCGAGGTGGAGGAGCACGACCGAGGTCGTCCGGTCGTGCCCCCACCACCAGAGGAGATCGTTGGGCGAGACGTCCAGGGAGTCCCCGAGCGAGACGAACCCCGAGAAGCCGAGGCCGAGCCTCCGGGCGTGGTCGAGCACCGCCAGGCCCAGAGGCCCGGACTGGCTCGCCATCGACACCCGGCCGCGGGGCGGTATGGTCGGGGAGAACGTGGCGACGAGATCGACGTCGGGCCGCAGGCTGACCACGCCCATGCAGTTCGGGCCGACCAGCCGCATCCCGTGGCCTCGCGCGAATCTGACGAGTTCGGTGCCGCGTCCGCCCGACGGGCCCATCTCCGTGCTGACCACCACCACGGCGCTCACGTCCCGGGCCGCGCAATCCTCGAGCACCTCCCGCACGGCCTCGGCCGGAACGGCGACGACGGCCAGGTCGAGGGGCTGCGGGAGATCGCGGACCGACGGAGCGCACGGCAGGCCGTCGAATTCCGTGAGGTGGGGGTTGACCGCGTGGACCGGCCCTGAGAAGCCTCTGTTCCGCAGGTTGTGGAAGATCGCGTTGCCGACCGTGCGCTCGCGGCGGCTGACGCCCACCACCGCCACCGACCGGGGCGCGAACAACGGGCGCAGGGAAGACCGCGTCGCGGTGTCCTCGCGACGGTCCGACCGTGCGAGGACCTGCCTCCGGGGGTCCACGGCGATGTCCACGTGCTGCACGGAGCCGGGCTCGCCGAAGACGACCTGATAGCCCGAACCCTGGAAGGCGCGGAGCATGGGGGTGTTCTCGGCGAGGACGTCGGCCTCGAAGACGGCGATTCCCCTCTCCCGCGCCGCGGCGGCGAGGTGCTCGAGGAGGAGGCCGCCCAGTCCGATGCCCTGGTAGACGTCCTCGATGGTGAAGGCGATCTCGGCCCGATCGGGTCGGTCCTCCTGACGGGCGTACTCCGCGATCCCGATCACGGAGTCGTCGAGGGTCGCCAGCAGCGTGAGGTGCTGGACGTAGTCGATGTTGAGGAGCCGCTCGGTGGCCGCCCGGGTCATCGTGACCACCGGTCCCAGCATGCGGAAGGAGACGGTGCGCCGGGACAGCCTTCCCCAGAAGGCCAGCAGGGCGTCGAGGTCATCGGGTCGGGCGGGCCGGATCATGATCGAACGGCCGTCGCGCAGGAGTCCGGGTCGTTCCAGTTCGTGAGGGTAGGGAGCCACTCGAAGGAGCGTAATCGCTGACCTGCCCGGAACGCTCCGGACACCCAGGCGAGTGACGAAGACGTCGGCGATCGCGTGCCGGAGGACCGGCAGAACGCCACAGGTGTCGGCTCCGGTCCCGTGCGCCGTTTGGAATCCCAATGGAAACGACATAGTGTCGTTTCTATAGAGCACACGGGGAGGAACCGATGGCCACGACGAACACCCGCGCTCCGGGTCGCCCGATGAGCGCGGAGCGGGAGAAGGCGCTGCTGGACGCCGCGCTCAAGGTCCTCGGCTCCGTCGGCTACGACAAGCTGACCGTGGCGGCCGTCTGCGAGCTCGCGGGGGCCAGCACCAAGACGGCCTACCGGCGCTGGGCGAACAAGGACGAGCTGCTCACCGCGGCGCTGTGTCACGCCGTCGAACGAGAGGTCGACGGCCGGCGGTCGCTGATCCGCAAAGACGATATGCGCGAAGCGCTGATCGCGAACCTCCAGGCCCAGGCGAACTCGTACCGCGCGTCCGCGAACCTCGTGATCGGGCTGCTGGTCGCCTCCCGCATCGACGGCGACCTCGGCTCCATCGCCCGCCGGGTCATCCGGCAGCACGAGACCGCTTACTGCGGCGAGCTGCTGCGAGACGCCGTGGAGCGCGGCCAGGCACGCGCCGATGTCGACCCCGAGTTCGTGGCCGACCTGGCCCGTTCGTTCTTCCTGCACGAGGTCCTCGTGCGCGACGAACCTCCCGGCCGTTCGCGCATCGAGGACTTCGTCGACCGGGTGCTGGTGCCGCTGTGCGCCGCGCCCGCCCGCGACTGACACGACACTTCTCCCCGACGCCCCCGCTTCCAGGCGCGCTCCTTTCGCGTGCCAGGGAAGAGCAAACCCGCCCAGTCCATGAAGAAGGAAGTAGTACGAAATTGTCCGACGACTACAACGCCAAGTACACCAGCATCGAACACTCGGCCGTCCCGGTGACGCTGGAGGACGAGAAGAGCCATTTCGAGGCGCTCGCGGTCCCCTCGAGCCAGACCGACCTCTGGGAGGAGACCGCGCTGGGCGTGGTCGCGGAGTCGGGTGACCACGACGTGCTGCTGTGGGCGGCCGGATACGCGCTGTTCGGCAACGGCAAGGGGATCTGGGGCCCGGGCGCGAGCGCGGAGCGCGAGGTGCAGCTCATCGTCGTCCCGAAGTCCCAGCGGGGCAAGATGACCGACAACGACTTCCTGCGCGTCGGCTGGACGCCGACCGAGCGTCTGCGCGGCGATCAGCTCGCCATCACCGAGAACGGTGACGACGTCACCTGGGACTTCAACGGCCTGCGATTCGTCGCCCAGCCCCCGCAGTGGCGCCTGGAAGGCTCCGCGGGCGACGCGGAGTTCGACCTGACCTACCACGCGAAGAGCGCGCCGCTGTGGAACTGGGGGCCCTTCGCCAAGGCGCACGAGCAGGACCGCGCGGGCTACGACGTCTTCGTCGGCGTCGACGGCACGATCCGCACCCCCGCGCACGAGCTGGAGCTGAAGGACGGCTATGGCGTGCGCGAGCACATCATCACCGGGCAGTCGAACGACCCGATCGGCAACCTGCCGGCGCCGAACTGGATGTGGTGGCTCTACACCATCAAGGACGACGTCAAGGTCAACTTCTTCCAGCCGCGCGACGAGCTCCAGATCGGCTTCGTCAAGTACGCCGACCAGCAGGTCAACATCGCTCCCGGACGCGGCGACCTGGACTTCCAGGTCATCGAGAAGTGGGAGGACCCGCGCACCGGAATGAACCTCCCGGTCAGGTGGCGTCTCGCGATGGCGAACGACGGCGCCAAGGTGGACGTCGAGATCGCCGCCCACGGCCGCGCCTACAGCCACTGGCCCACCGCGCACGGCACCCGCATGTACTGCTACCTGCTGTCCACGATGACCGGCACCGTCGAACTCCCGGACGGCCGTACGATCGAGCTGGACCGGCACCTCACCGTGAACTCCTTCTGCCGCACGGTGCTCACCGCGGATGAGCGCCTGGGAGCCCTGTAACCACGCTCAGCCGCGAAGCGGCGGTGGAGGACGGCACCGGCGCGGTCGGCCTCCCCGAACAGGACGCGGACGGACGCCTCGCCGGAGGCTCCGAAGCCTCCGGCGAGGAAAATCCTTTGCGTCGAACCACGCCGAGGAGACGGTCAACGCAGCGGCCGGGAAGACGGCTCTGTACCGGGCCGTGATGGAGGGCTACGCGGTTGATGCATCCGATGACCCGCGAGCCCGTCACCGCTTCCGTTCTTACCTGCACCACCTCTTCGACCTGCTCGGCCAGGAGCGCAAGACCTGAGCCGGGTTTTTCATCAGCCGGTGACGTTGCGGATCTCCTGGCCGATGCGCGGTCGCTGTTCGTCGTGGTCATGGTCCTGCCGGCCGACGTGCAGGAACGCCTTGATCGGGTCGGTCGTCTTCTCCGGAAGCGCCGTGAAGTCTGCTCGGTCGGTTGCGCGGCCCCACAACACCAGCAGGCGGGTGGAGGCGTCACATCGGATGACCGGGACATCGGGTTCCGCATGTGTGATCTCGATGGCGGGGCCGGGGCGGGTGCGGATCAGTACGTCGTGGTGGCCGGGGCTGCGCAGGGCGAAGGTCTCGGGCAGTCCGGCGACGCCGGCCGCGCGGCGGGCGATGGACTCCTGGAGTCCGCTCATCTGCGTCAGGACTGCGGCCGTGTGCGCGGTGAGGTCGGGTTGTGCCAGCAGCTCGTCTCCGACCTCGTCGTCTCCGATGAGGTCCCACCGGTGCAGGGCCAGCTCAGAGCGGGTGTGAGTGCGGAAGGCGGCGGCGTCCAGCGTCATCCCGGTGAACGCCACCCGCCCGCCGGTGGCCTCCAGGCGGTCGATCGCCCCGCTCAGCCGTGAGCCCTCGCGCGCCAGTGCGGACAGCAGGTCCTCATACGCCAGTGCCCGATAGGCCGCCTCCCGTTCCTCGAAGGTCCTCGTCGGCCGGGCGGCCTGCCCGTCCAGGGCGGCTTCGATCAGGTCGCTCTCCTCCTGCGCGCCGGCCGCCATATGCGCGACCAGGTCTCTCACCCGCCACTTCGGGCACGCAGTGGGTTCGTCGGGTCCCCGGCTCAGCAGCGCCGTCAGAAACTCCGCTGTCTCATCCATGCACGCGAACCTAGGCGCGAACCGGACCCGGTACCGGCGGTTTCCGGTCGCGGTGTTCTGACCGGACGACGGAAGATCGGCCGCCCTGCGATCTCACTCTCCTGGGTCTTGACGTGGAGGGCAGTCGATTCGCGAGCGGGCGGCCCCGTCCTTCCCGCCTATGTTCTTCCTCTGTCAGCCGTCAGCCGTCGAGTCCCGGCGCGCCCAGTCCTTCCTGGCCGATGTCCTCGGGGAAGATGATCGAGATGCGGGACAGGGTGCCGCCGTCGGTGGCGGGGAGGCAGACGCCGGACATGTAGGCGGAGTCGTCGGAGGCGAGGAAGAGCGCGACGTTGGCGTTGTCCCGCAGCGTCGGGGGCCGGTCCAGGCGCAGGGGCATGGCGGCGTTGTTCTTGTCCCAGGGCTGCATCTCCTCGTAGGACTTTCCGAGGACCTCGGCTTCCGGGGGGAGCGCGAGGTTGATGGACATGCCGTGGGTCGGGCAGAGGGCGTTGACGCGGATGCCGTACCGGCCCAGTTCGAGGGCGAGGACTTTGACGAAGCCGT
>JAFACJ010001202.1 GCA_023425615.1 Actinomycetes bacterium | reverse complement strand
GACCTGAGCCGCGCGCCGCAGTTGCGCGAGCGGCTGGCGGGCCTGGGCACGCTGCTGGTGAACGAGGACGCCCGCGACGCGCGGGGGCGGATCTCCAAGACCGCGGTACTGCTGGTGGACGGCGTCGAGCGCGACAGTTATGTGAAGAACCGGCTCGTGCCCTTCGGGGAGTACATCCCGCTGCGCCCGGTCTTCGGCTGGCTGTCGAAGATCAGCAAGGCCGCGGCAGAGGACCGGGTACCGGGCACCGGCAGCAAGGTCTTCGACGTCTCCGGGGTGCGGGTGGCCCCGCTGATCTGCTTCGAGTCCGCCTTCCCCGACCTGGGCCGCGTCGCCGTCGCCCAGGGCGCCCAGGTGATCATCATCCAGTCCTCGACCTCCACCTTCCAAGACAGCTGGGCGCCGCCCCAGCACGCCGCGCTGGCGGCCGTCCGCGCCGCCGAGACCGGACGCCCGGTGGCGCAGGCCGCCCTCACCGGGGTCTCGGCGGCCTTCGACACCAGGGGCAGGCGCCTCGCCTGGTTCGACACCGACCGGCGCGGCACGGCGACCGTCGACCTCCGGCTGCCCGGCCCCGCCACCCGCACCCTCTACAGCAGGATCGGCGACGTGGTGCCGTGGGCGTGCCTGCTCGTGGTGGCGGGACTCGGCGTGCGCCCGGTGGCTGAGAAGTCGATGAGAGCGCGCTGAGAAACCCTCCACCTGGGCAGGGCAACTGGTAGAGGTGACTACCTTGGGGGCATGAGCACTCCCGACGAGCCCCGTGCCCACATCCTGGTCGTCGACGACGAGCCGGCCGTGCGCCAGGCGCTCTCCAGCAGCCTGGACTTCGAGGGGTACCGGGTGAGCGAGGCCGCCGACGGGGCCGAGGCGCTGGCGCAGGCCGAGCGGCTGCGGCCCGACCTCGTCGTGCTGGACGTGCTCATGCCGCGCATGGACGGGCTGACCGCCTGCCGCAGGCTGCGCACCCAGGGGGACAAGGTGCCGGTGCTCATGCTCACCGCCCGCGACATGGTCGGCGACCGGGTCACCGGCCTCGACGCAGGCGCCGACGACTACCTCGTCAAGCCGTTCGAGCTGGACGAGCTGCTGGCCCGGATCCGCGCCCTGCTGCGCCGCAGCGCCTTCTCCGTCGAGGCAGCGGCGCCGAGCGAGCCGGACGAGGTGCTGGAGTTCGCCGGGCTGCGCATGAACACCCTCACCCGCGAGGTCACCCGCGAGGGCCGCGCCCTGGAGCTGACCCGCACCGAGTACATGCTGCTGGAGATGTTCATGACCCATCCCCGGCAGGTGCTCACCCGCGAGCAGATCCTGGAGACGGTCTGGGGCTTCGACTTCGAGCCCGCCTCCAACTCCCTCGACGTGTACGTCATGTACCTGCGCCGCAAGACCGAGATCGACGGCCTGCCCCGGCTGGTCCACACCGTCAGGGGCGTCGGCTACGCCCTGCGCGCGAACTCATGAGGCACCTCACCCTGCGCGGACGGCTGGCGCTGCTGACCGCGGCGGCCGTGGCGTTCGCCGTCGCCGCCTGCGCCACCGCGAGCTGGTTCCTGCTGCGCGACGCGCTGTACAAGGAGCTGGACCGGCAGCTCCAGGTGACGAGCGACCTCGGACAGCGCATGGGTCCCGGCAACCGCATGCAGTTCATGATCAACCAGGCGCTGTCCGACTGCTCCTCGGAGGCGACGATCGACCCCCGCTTCCTGGGCGGCCCGCCGCCGGGCGAGCAGCTCCAGCAGATCGTCCAGGAGAGCGGTACCCGCTGCACCATCGCCGACCGCGGCGTCATCCCGGTGAGCGCCGCCGACCGCGAGGTCGCGGTCGGGCGGCGCGCCACCGCGACCTACGACGGGACGGGCCTGGACGCCGAGGGCAAGGAGATGAGCGTCAGGATCTACACCTTCGGCTTCGTCCTGCAGGACGGCAGGCGCGGCGCGGTGATGACGGCGCTGCCCCTGGAGCGCGCGACCGGACCGCTCGGCGATCTGGCGATCATGCTGGTCCTCGTCTCCGTCCTCGGCGTCGTCGTCTCGGCGGCGGCCGGCCTGCTGACGGCCCGCGCCTCGCTGCGGCCGGTGGACCGGCTGACCGAGACGGTCGAGGAGGTCGCCAGGACCGAGGACCTGTCGGTGCGCATCCCCGAGGAGGGCACCGACGAGATCGCCAGGCTCAGCCGCTCGTTCAACGCCATGACCGCGGCGCTGGAGGCGTCGCGGGAACGGCAGCGCGCCCTCATCGCCGACGCGGGACACGAACTGCGCACCCCGCTGACCAGCATGAAGACCAACATCGACCTGCTGATCAGAAGCCAGGAGACAGGCCGTGAGCTGCCCGCCGCCACCAAGGCCGGGATGCTGGCCAGCCTCCGCGCCCAGATGCGCGAGCTGACCAGCCTGGTGGGCGACCTGCTGCAACTGGGCAGCCCCGCCGCGCAGACCCGCGAGATCGGCACCGTCGCCTTCCACGAGGTGGTCCAGCGGGCGGTGGACCGGGCGCGGCTGCGCGGCCACGGGCTGACCGTGCTCTCCGACCTGCACCCCTGGTACGTCCAGGGCGACCCCGACACCCTGGAACGCGCCGTGGTCAACCTGTGCGACAACGCGGTGAAGTTCAGCCCGTCCGGCGGGACCGTCGCGGTGGCGCTGGAGAAGGGCGAGCTGACCGTCGCCGACCAGGGGCCCGGCATCCCCGGCGAGGACCTCCCGCACGTCTTCGAGCGGTTCTGGCGCTCGCCGTCGGCGCGCAGCCTGCCGGGCTCGGGCCTCGGCCTGTCCATCGTCGCCCAGGTCGTCCAGGAGGCGGGCGGGACGGTGGTGCTGGAGGGCGCGCCGGGCGGCGGCACCGTGGCGCGGCTGCGGCTTCCCGGCAATCTCATGGGCGCTTAAGGAACGCATCAGCCACCTCCCAGAGCCCCCCATGACGGTGTATGGCATGAGCCAAATGACCGATCTCGGCGAGGCGCGGGCCATGGGACGCCACCTGGAGAAACTGGTCGAGGTCGTCGTTCCCGTCCACAACGAGGAACACGTCCTGGAGGCCAGCGTCCGCCGCCTCCACACCTACCTCGCCGACCGCTTCCCCTACGACTTCCGCATCACGATCGCCGACAACGCCAGCACCGACGCCACCTCCGCGGTCGCCGGGAGGCTGGAGCTCGAACTGCCGCGCGTGCGGGCGGTGCGGCTGGATCGCAAGGGCCGCGGACTGGCACTGCGCCAGGTGTGGGGCCGCAGCGACGCCGACGTCGTCGCCTACATGGACGTGGACCTGTCCACCGACCTCGACGGTTTCCTGCCGCTGGTGGCGCCGCTGCTGTCCGGCCATTCCGACCTCGCGATCGGCAGCCGGCTGACCCGGGGCTCCCAGGTGGTGCGCGGGGCGAAACGGGAGCTCATCTCGCGCTGCTACAACCTGCTGCTCAAGACCACCCTGGCCGCCCGGTTCTCCGACGCCCAGTGCGGGTTCAAGGCGGGCCGCACCGAGATCGTGCAGGCGCTGCTGCCGCAGGTCGAGGACGACGCCTGGTTCTTCGACACCGAACTCCTCCTGCTGGCGCAGCGGACCGGGCTGCGCATCCACGAGGTGCCGGTCGACTGGGTCGACGACCCCGACAGCCGCGTCGACGTGGCGCGGACGATCCTGGACGACCTGCGCGGCATGGCCAGGGTCGGCGGCCGCATCCTGCGCGGCGAGTTCGGCGCGCACGCCGTGGCGCGCCGCAGGATCTCCCGCGAGCTGCCGCCGGGGATGGCGCGGCAGATCCCCAGCTTCGCGATCATCGGGGTGATCAGCACGATCGCCCAGCTCGTCCTGTACCTGGTGCTCCGCCCCTTCCTGTCGCCGCTGGCAGCCAACGCGGTGAGCCTGCTGCTCACCACGATCGGCAACACCGCGGCCAACCGCAGGTTCACCTTCGGGGTGAGCGGCTACGACGGGGCGCTGCACCACCAGGTCAAGGGCGGGTTCGCCTTCCTGGTCGGCCTCGGCCTGTCGACCGGCGCCCTCGCCCTGCTGCACCTGGCCGCGGACGAGCCCTCCCGGATCCTGGAACTCTGCGTCGTCGTCGCCGCCAACGCGCTGGCCACCCTCGTGCGCTTCCTGCTCATGCGCTCGTGGGTCTTCCGCCCCCGCTCTCCGAAGGAGTCGATCTCATGACCGCCGTCATCGACAGGCCCGCCGCCGGGTCAGGGCCCGCGGCCCGGGGGAGGAGACTCCTCCTGGGCCCCGCCGGGGACCCGCCCTGGGCCCGCCCCGCGCTGTGGGCGACGCTCGTGCTCGCGGCCCTGCTCTACACCTGGGGCCTCTCGGCCAACGGCGACGCCAACACCTACTACGCCGCCGCGGTCCTGTCGGGCTCGCAGAGCTGGAAGGCGTGGTTCTTCGGCGCGCTCGACGCCGGGTCCTTCATCACGGTCGACAAGCCGCCCTTCGCGCTGTGGGTGATGGGGCTGTCGGCCAGGCTGTTCGGCTACGGCACGTGGAGCATGCTGCTGCCGCAGGCACTCGCCGGGGTCGCCGCCGTGGGGATCCTGCACGCCACGGTGCGCCGGGCGCTGGCCGAGCGGCTCGGCCCGTCCGCGGCGGCCGCCGCCGTCCTCGCGGCCCTGGCGATGGCGCTCAGCCCGATCACGGTGGCGATCAACCGCGACAACAACCCCGACACGCTGCTGGTCCTGCTGCTGGTCGCGGCGGCCTGGTGCTGCCTGCGGGCTGTGCAGGCCGAGAAGAAGGGGCGCCTGCTCCTCCTGGCGTCCTGCGCGGCCCTGGTGGGCTGCGCCTTCAACGCCAAGATGCTCCAGGCGTACCTGGTCGTGCCCGCGTTCGCGCTCGTGTACCTGCTGTGCGCGCGCACCGGGCTGCTCCGGAGGATCGGCGGCCTCCTCCTGGCGGGAG
>JAFACJ010001179.1 GCA_023425615.1 Actinomycetes bacterium | reverse complement strand
GGCCGGTGCCGCGCAGGCGTCCGCCGCCCGGCAGGAGGTCATCGCGGTCAGCATCCGCTGCGCCGTCAACGGGTGCCTGCAGCGGTCGATCGCGACGGCGCTGCTGTGCCGTGCCCGGGGGACATGGCCCACCTGGCGGCTGGGAGCCCGCACCGCTCCGTTCGGCGCGCACTCGTGGGTGGAGGCCGAGGGCCGGATGATCGACGAGCCGCTCCCCGAGGGCTACTACGTGCCGCTGATGACCGTCTCGCCGCCGCACGCCGTCGGCCGCCGCACGCGCGTGGACGCGGGGATCCTCCGGTTGCACGGTGACGCGCTCAGCGCGGAGACCGACGACGGCGCCGTGCTGCTGCACCAGCGGACCGCGCAGTACTGGCAGCTCAACCGCACCGGGGCCGAGTCCCTGCGGCGGCTGCTCGCCGGGCACGCGCTCGACGACGTCGCCAAGGACTTCGCCGCCGAATACGACATCGACCCCGCCCGGGCGCGGGAGGACATCACGGCGATGGCCGACCGGCTGCTGGACGCCGGGTTCCTGGTGCGCTCATGAGGCAGTCCTCCGGGAGGGGCTGATGCTCCGCCAGATGTGGGCGATGAGCCGGGGGCACCGTGCCGCGCTCGCAGCGGCCCTGTCGCTCATGCTGGCGGCGACGGCGTTCGGGGTCGCGCAGCCGGTCATGATGAAGGCCGTGATCGACGCGCTCACCGCGGACCGGCCCGTCGCGTCGCTCGCGGTCGGCCTCGTGTGCCTGCTGCTGCTCCAGGCCTGCGTGGGCGCCTGGGGATCGTTCCTGCTGGAGCGGACCGGCGAGCGGTACCTGCTGCGCATGCGCAGGAGGCTGTTCGCGCACCTGCTGCGGCTGACCATGCCCGCGTTCGACCGGTCACGGGTGGGGGACCTGATGTCACGGGCGACGACCGACGTGATCTTGGTGCGCGAGGCGGTGGTCCGGGCGGCCGTGGAGATCGTGGCGAGCGCGGTCATGGCGGTGGCGGGCGTCACCGTCATGTTCCTGATCGACCCGGTGCTGATGCTCGTCGTCGTCGGCATCGTGCTCGCAGGCACCGCCACCATCGTCGGGATGACGGCAGGGATCGGACGGGTGTCCGCGCGGCTTCAGGCCGCCGTGGGCGCGATGTCGGCGGACCTGGAACGCGTGCTGGGCGCGATCCGCACGGTGCGCGCCAGCCGCGCCGAGCACCGCGAGATCCAGCGCCTCACGGAGCTGGCGGACGAGGCGTACCGCGCCGGAGTGCGCAGCGCGCGCCTGACGGCCGTGGTCGGCCCCGTGATCGAGACGATGCTCAACGGCGCCTTCATCGTCGTCCTGTTCGTCGGTGCCGTCCGGGTCGGGCAGGGGGCGCTGGCCCTCAGCTCGCTGGTGGCGATCCTGCTGTACGCCAATCAGCTCGTGCTGCCCGTCGGCCAACTCGTCGAGAGCATCGCGACGGTGTACAAGGTCAGGGGAGCCGCCGAACGGACCCGGGAGGTGTTCGCGCTCCCCGTGGAGCAGGCGGCGCCGGCGACCGGCGGGCCGGACGGGGGACCCGCGTGCCGCACGCCGTCGTCGGCCGCACTGGAGATCCATGACCTCCACTTCGGATACACCGGTGACGCGCCCGTGCTGCGGGGCCTGTCGCTGACGGTGCCGCGGCACGCGCTGGTGGCGCTGGTCGGGCCGTCCGGGATCGGGAAGTCCACCACCTTCGCCCTGATCAACCGCTTCTACCAGCCGTGGAGGGGAGGCATCCGGCTCGACGGGCACTCCCCGGCGGAACTCGATCTCGCCGCGTGGCGCGCGCGCATCGGGTGGGTCGAGCAGGACTGCACGATCCTGTACGGCACGCTGCGCGACAACCTCCGCTACGCCGCGCCCGACGCCGGCACCGACGACCTCTGGCGGGTCCTCGACCTGGTCGGCCTGCGGGCCAAGGTCGAGCGGCTGCCGGAGGGCCTGGACACCGCGGTCGGCGAGCGCGGCGGCAGGCTGTCCAGCGGGGAGCGCCAGCGCGTCGCCATCGCCCGCGCCATGCTCGCCCGGCCGCGCCTGCTGCTCCTCGACGAGCCCACCTCGCATCTGGATCCGGCCGGTGAGGCGGCGCTGACCGCCACCCTGGACAACCTCCGCGGCGAATGCTCGCTCCTGGTGATCGCCCACCGGATGTCCACCATCCGCTCGGCCGACGCGGTCGCGCTCCTGGCCGACGGGACCGTTCAGGCGACGGGCACCTACGCGGAGCTGCTCGGCTCCCACGCGGGGTTCGGACGGTTCGCCGGCACGGAGCCCGGCCCCGCTCCGGCCGACCGGTGAACACCGCCGTCTGAGCGGGGTGGAAGCGGAACCGCCCGATCCGTCGGCTTCGCCGCGAAAGCATTACTTTCTGTGACCCGGTGAGACCGCTGGGGAATATGTAAAGGTATGGGGCTTTTTCCGACTAGCATCGCCGGAATGTGGTTGCGCAGTTCACCCGGCGGACGCCCGTGGTTCACCGCGGTCCGCGTCGGCGTCGTGCTCGTCCTGGCGGCGTACGCGGTCTGGCGCCATCCGATGTGGCCGCCGGACACGCTGTGGCTGCTGGCGGTGCTGGTCGCCGGGTTCGGGTCGCGGGTGTTCCTGCGGCATCTGGCGCCGTTCCTGGTGCTGTTCATCCTCTACTTCGCGCTGAGCGGCCTGGCGGACGACCTCAACGACACCGTCCACTACATGCCGATGGCGCATTTCGACATGTGGCTGGGCGGAGGGGAACTGCCGACGCGGTGGCTGCAGGGCCACATGTGGGACGGGCAGGTGCGCTGGTACGACTTCTACTTCTATCTGCTCTACACCGCGCACTTCATCACGCCGCTGGTCGTCGCGGTGCTGATCTGGAAGCGGCGGCCCGAGATGTACTGGACGTACGTCGGCGCGATCATGGGGCTGTCATTTGCGGCTTTTGTTACTTATGTCGTTTTTCCTGCCGCTCCGCCCTGGCTGTCGTCCGACTATCACCTCATCCCGCAGATCCACCGCGTCTCCCACGACATCTGGGAGGCGGTCGGCATCACCGACCCCGACACCCTCTACAGCAGGCTCTCGCCCAACCTCGTGGCCGCCGTGCCGTCGCTGCACTCGGCCTACCCGCTGCTGATCCTGATCTTCCTGTCCCGCCTGTTCGGCTGGCGGCGGGTCTGGTGGGTGGCGATCTACCCGGTCTCCCTGTGGATCGGCATCGTCTACATGGGCGAGCACTACGTCTTCGACATCCTCGCCGGCCTCCTGTACACCCTGATCGCCTGCCTCGTCTCCTTCCGCGTGACGGCGCTCGTCCGCCGCCGCGAGGCGCCGCCGGTCACGGGCGATCCCGAGGAGGACGAGTCGGACGCCGACCCGTCCGGCGACCGGGGCGTGGTCAGCTCCCGGGCCTGACGGGTTCGAGCGTGAGCTTCGCCTGCTCGGTGAAGGCGAGGGAGAAGTTCCGCCACCGCGGCGCGCCGCCTACGGGAGGGGAGGCGAGAGCCTGGCACTGATAATCGGTCGCCTTGCCGGGCTCGGCGAGCGAGTAGTCGGGTATCTCATCGCAGCGGACCTTCGTCGCCTTCAGCGATCGTGCCATCTCCCAGATCTGATGGTGCGCGGACCTGGCCGCGAGCACGGTCTTGAGCGGCATGGCGTTGTACTCGACGACGTAGCCCGGGGCGCGATACTTGACGCTCCAGGGGACCTCCAGGCCGCGGTAGGTGACGATGCACGTCGTGACCGCCTCGGGCTGCCGGCGGATCGGACCTCCTTCGCACCATCCGCTCGTCTCCTCCCAGATGCCCGCCGTCAGAATGGTCTGCAACCGCAGGTTTCGGAGGGCCCTTTGGGTGAAATCCGTGGGGACCGGGGTCTTCTGTATCTTCTGGTAGATCTCCCCGTAGTCAAAGACATCGGGACCCGGCGCGGATGTGATCTCCACGGGGAGTTCCCTGACCTGCGTGGGCGAAGCCTGGCTCGGCGTCCCCGTGGCGGGAGCGCCGCCGCCTCCGCCGTTTCCGCCGCAGCCTGCGGCGGCGAGCGAGACGAGACCCAGTACCGCGGAGGCATACCT
>JAFACJ010001162.1 GCA_023425615.1 Actinomycetes bacterium | reverse complement strand
GCCCTGAACTGGTCGAGTGAACTGCCGCTGCCCGGTCTGCGGCTCACCTCCGCCCACGCCGATACCTTGATCTGTCTCGGTTCCGCCGGGGCCGCAGGCATCGATCTGGCCACCGGTTCGCTCCTGTGGCGCGACGGCTCCGCCCAGGACACCGGCACCGACGGCCCCCGCGTCTTCTCGATACGCGACGACGGGCTCATGTACGCACTCGACGCCCGGACCGGGCGGCAGCTGTGGACGGCCGGGGTCCTCGACGATCCCGCCGTCGCAACCGCGAGGATCTCCATGGTGACCTCCGGCGTCATCGTGATGCAGACGACCAGAGCCGACGAGCCCGACCACATGCTCTTCGACGGCCTCGACGCCCGGAGCGGGAAACGGCGCTGGACCCATCGTCCTCGATCGGGCCACACCACCCCCTACACCGCCACCCGCGACGGCCTGCTGATCATCGGAGAACTCACCGGCAGCAGAGCACACTACGCTCTCGACACCGCCTCGGGCCGACCACGCTGGAGGAACAACGGCTGGGCGAAGTCCCTCTACGCGCCACCGGTCGGCGACATCCTGTACGGCGTGGACGAGGACATGAACCTCATCGCGCTGCGGGCCGCCACCGGCGACCAGGTGTGGAAACGCCCCAGCGGCCTGCCCGACCACGGCGGGAACCTCGACTATCTGGGCGGCCTCTCCCTCCGCGGCGACAAACTCTTCTGCACGCGCCCAGCAGGCCCCGGCAACGGGCGGGCAGCGGTGATCGCGGTCTTCTCCGCCGACGACGGCCGCGGACTCTGGCAGGCCCTCCCCGAGAACCTGACCGGCTACGCCGTCCTGGGATCGATCTGCTGCCGACCCGAAAGCCAAGGCACCGTCCAAGCCGCGGACACCTCCACCGGCGAGATCCTCTGGACCTTCGACCCCCTCGGCACCCACCTCCAACCCTTCCAACCGGCGGCAGGCCTGTTCCTGATCGCCGCAACCGGGGACGACACCAGCCGAAGCGGACTGCACGCTCTGGCCCCCCGCACCGGCCGCGACCTCTGGCACCTGCCCATCCCCACCACCAGCCCTTCCGATCCCTGGACGTCCCTGCGCACCCGCGACCGCCTGACCGTCGCCCATACCGGTACGCTCTCCTCCTTCTCCCTTCCCGGCGCCGCGGACCGCCCCGGCGGAGCCGGCGGCTAGGGTCCGCCTCGAGGCGAGGTCGGCGTGATGTTCCCCCGTTTAGGCGTCCCGCTCCCGAACGTGTCTCCAGCCGCCATGTAGCGGGGTGAGAGGCCACGATTGCGGTTCAGCCCGCTAACGGGACTTTCCTGCCAGTAGAAGCCCCCTGATCCTCCCCTGAAGCCCTACCGCGTGATGTACGCGGTGAACGTCCAGGCCGGCCTGGTCACCGTCGACCGCATCGGCCCGCCCTGATACCTGGCCGTGAGCGCGGAAGAGCCCCGGACCGCTGGTCCGGGGCTCTTGGTTTTCACCGCCGAATCCGGTCCGATCCTCCTCGCAGGACGATCGGGTTCTGCCGCACGGCAGCCCTTAGCCGAGCAGCTTCTTGTACTGGGCGGCGCTGAGTAGTTCGTTGGCGCCGCCGTCCGCCGGTCTGATCATGAACAGCCAGGCGTCGTAGGGCTCGTCGTTCAAGAGTTCGGGCATCTCGTCGAGTTCGGGATTCGCCTTGACCACCTCACCGCTCACCGGGGCATAGACGTCAGAGATGCTCTTGACCCCCTCCACGGAGCCCACTTGGTCCCCGGCTTTCACCTTGCTGCCGACCTTGGGCAGCTCAACGTAGACGACATCGCCCACCACCTCCTGCATGATGTGGTGGGTCACGCCGACCGCGCATATCCCGCGATCCGGGTGCTGCATCCATGTGTGATCGTGGGTGTACATGAGGTCGGTAGGGATGGACACGACAACACTCCTCGCCACCTAGAGTAATCGACTAATCACATATTGCCATATTCGGTGGTGGTGGCACGCGGCACGGTGATCTCGGCGTCCCGCTCGGCCACCTGCAGCCAGTGCGGAGAGCTCGCCCCGATCCGCGGCGGCACCCGAGCCGCTCCCCTCTGCGCCCGCTGCACCAGACCCGACGAGGCCTTCTGGAAAAGCTGCTCCACCTGCGGCCGGGCCGACCGAATCCACGCTGGACGATGCGTTCGCTGCGCCATTGAACAGCGCTTCCGTGCTGAGCTCGGCGACTCGTCCGGGCGGATCGACCCGCGCTTCGACAAGCTCTTCGACGCGCTCACCTCCTCCACCCGGCCGACGACCATCGACCGCTGGCTCAGCCGCAGTGCCGCCCCGAGGATCCTCCGAGCTCTGGACGACAAGGACCTCACCCACCAGGCCCTGGACGACCTGCCGCACGGCAAGTCCGTCGAGCATCTGCACAGCGTCCTCGTCGCGATCGGCGTCCTGGAGCCTCGCAACGAGCAGCTGGTCCGTCTGGAGCGCTGGATGGCCATGGCCATCTCCTCCCGGCCCGACCCCGACGAGCGGCACCTGCTGCGTCGTTACGCCATCTGGCACGTCCTGCGGCGCCTCCGCCACCGCACGGCCGCCGGGGAGACCACGCACAACCAGTTCTCGACGGCACGCCAGCAGGTCAGGGCCGCCATCGTCGTGCTCGACTGGCTCACCGACCACGATCTCACCCTGGCCACCTGCACCCAGAAAGATATGGCTCGACTACCGCCGAACCCGCTGGCCTAACACCGCCAACCCCCACCTGCTGATCAACCAGATGAGCGCCCACGGCACCGGTTCGGTCAGCACCATCGACTTCGCCAAGAAGAAACTCCGCGGCCAAGCCGCCACCCTCGAACGCCTCCGAGTCGACCGGCAACTCGAAGAAGCCCTCGCCCACAGCCCCGACCCCCTCCACCTGGCAGCCGTCTTCGGCCTCGACCCCAAGACCGCCATCCGCTACGCCGAGAACGCCCGCACCCTCCTCACCAGCACGGCAGAGGAACAAGACCCCGCCAGTCGCGACGAACCCAAGGGCCAAAACCAACCATGAAGCCTGAAGATCCTTGGGTTCAGCCTGAAGAACCTTCAGTTCACATGAACTCTGGGACTTCACGGGCTTGACGACTATCCGGCCGGGTAATAGCGCCAAGCGCCGGGGGGCACCTCTTGGGTGTGTGCGAGATGGCGGTCGTCGACCGCCGACACTCCGGGGGCGAAGTGGTGACTACTTCGCAGGTCAACGCGCCGTGACAACGCGGCCGCGTGACGTTGTTCGGGTTGGGTGGCGCGCCGTAGGGAGTTCTCAGGCCACGAAGACCCGCCGGTAGAGCGCCGACAGGTGGTCGGCGAGTTGCTGGCGGGTCCACTGCCGCTCGTTGAGGAGCAGGTCGATCACGTCGAACGAGCTGAGCGCGAGGAGCATGTCCGCCCCCGTCCCGATCGTCCACTGCGGGGCCAGCCGGCCCTCGTCCGCCAGCAACTCGATGGCTCGCCGGCACCCGTCGTAGCGGGACGCGGTGGCCAGCTCCCAGTGCTGGACGGCGTCCGGGTCGTGGCGGGTCGCCTGCTGGATGGCGCGGGCGGTCGGCATGATGCGCGCAAGGAAGTCGGCCGCCATCTGGGCGCGCGCGTCCAGCGCCGCGATCCCGTCTGCCGCCTCCCAAAGGGGCCGGAAGGCGGCGTCATGGTCCTCGACCTCGTTGAGGTAGCCGACCAGCGCTGCCAGGAGGTCGCTGCGTGAGGAGAAATGCAGGTAGATGGCCCGTCGGGAGACTCCGGCGCGTTCAGCCACCGCCGCCATCGTGGCCGCCGCCGGGCCCTGCTGCTCGATCAGCTCCCGGGCGGCCTTGAGCAGTGCTTGGGAGGTGCGGCGGCTCCGTGCGTTCTGTGGGGTCTCGATGGCTGCCATGTCGACAGCCTAGCCAGAACTTCACATGGTGTGTACCTTTCGAAGTGCACAACATGTGAAGTTAGGAGCATCGTGATGTCGAATCTCGCCTCCCGCCGGCTGATCACGGCAGGCGTCGCGGTCGCCGCGGCCGTCGCGGTC
>JAFACJ010001152.1 GCA_023425615.1 Actinomycetes bacterium | reverse complement strand
GTTCGAAGGCGTCCACATGCCGCTCCTGGGCGGCGCGCCCCAGATCGTCGACCCCGGGATGCCGCCCGTGGCGGAGACGGAGGCGGCGGCGTGGGCCGCGGCGCGGGGCGAGGCGTCGATGACGCCGATCGCTGACGAGCTGATGCGGCGGGTGCGGCACGGCGACCCCCTCGCCCGGCGGATGGGACGCGGAATGCGGCGGGCCATGGGGGCGCGGGCCGCACGGGAGGTGCGGGAGCAGGAGGCCGCCGCCGGGATCCTCGGGCAGGTCGTGAGCTCCTGCCGGAGGATCGCCGTCACCAGCGTCAGAGGCGGGGCGGGGAAGACCACGGTGACCGCGCTCGTCGCCCGGACCGTCGCCGCGCACCGGACCGACCGCACCCTCGTCATGGACGCCGACCCCAGCCTCGGGTCGCTGCCGCTGCGGCTGGGCGTGAACGCCGAACGCGCCTACCGCGCGGCCTCGACGCTGCCCAACTGGGAGGCGGCCCAGGCGTACCTGACGCAGGCCGGCGAACGGCTGTGGGTGGCGGCGGCGTCGTCCGCCCGCGCCCTGTCCGACGAACTGGACCTGACGGACTTCCAGACCGCGCAGGGCGAGTTCAGCCGCTACTTCGGCATCTGCCTGGTCGACTGCGGCCCCGGACTCACCTCCGAGCTGCACCAGGGCGTCCTCGCCGCCTCCGACGCGCAGATCCTCGTCGCGCCCGCGACCGTCGACGGCGCGCTGAGCACCCGCAGCGCCCTCGACTGGTTCCAGCGCGGCCCGCACGCGGCACTGCTCCAGCGCACCCTCATCGTCCTGGCCAGCCACTCACCGCACATCGACGGCGACCTGAACCGCTCCCGCGCCCTTCTGGCGGCCGAGGGGCTGCCCGTCATCCACCTGCCCTACGACCGCCATCTGGCGGCGGGCACGAGTGTCGACACCTCGCTCCTGGCCGAGACCTCCCAGGCCACCGCGGTCCATCTGGCCACCGCCGCCTTCACCCGCGCGACCGCCTGACCCATCACGAGGGCACCTGCTCGGCCTCCTCCACGGGGGCGGCCGGAACCGGCACCCGCTGGAGGAACAGCGGCGGCCGCCCCGAGAGCACGACGATCAGCGCCAGCCCCAGGAACCCCGCCACGGCGCCGCCGCCCTGCTCGCGCTCCACCAGCATCACGCACCCCAGGACCGCCGCCACCCCGAGCGTCCACGCCCACAACGCCATCCGCGCCGACAGCAGCGCCGCGTCGGCCCCCCGCCCGCCCCTGTGCAAGGCGCCGAGCCACAGCACCGATGAGACCACCACCAGCGACGAGCTGACGGTCAGTACTCCGACGGTGACGAGCAGTGGCACCACCTGGAGCGGCAGCGACACCCCCCGCCCCACCAGCACACCGATGACGGTGGGCAGCAGCGCGCCGAGCACGGCGAACCCCACCGCGCACGACACGACACGGCGCCGCACCCACACGGGGTCGGCCAGAAGCCGCGAGCTCAATCGTCCCCCCTGATCGTTCCAAGGAGGACAACACGCTACCGAAAGCGCTGACCCGGCCGCTGGAAGTACAGCCCCAGAGCGAACACCCCGGACACCAGAAGGTCGGCCGAGCCCCGCCCCGTCGCCACGAGCGCGGCCGCGGCCAGCAGCAGTCCCGCGATGGCCGCCACGCTCACCATGTCGAGCGCCTTGACGAGGCCCGCCGCGGGCCGCCCCCTCCCGGAGAACGCGGGGCCCAGCACCGCGCCGAAGCAGAGAACCGCGACCACGAGCCCCACCGCCGCCGCCGAGGCGCCGATGAAGAGCGCGGCCGACCGCTCGCCGTGGAGCAGGAAGAAGAGCAGAAGCCCCCAGCAGCAGGAGACGAACCCGTAGAAGACGACAGCGACTCTCATGGCGTGTTCCTCAGGCGCCCAGCAGCGCGGCCTTCGGCCAGTTCCCTCCGTTGAATCCGTTGTTGTTGTTGTTCGCCGTCCGCAGCTCGTTCGCGCGTTCCGCGAAGTGCCCCAGCGTGCCCAGGATCACGGCCACCAGGCCGCCGATCAGCGCGATCGCCTTCCCGGTGGACGCGGCGGCCGCGGCGCCCGCCGGAGCCGCTCCCACCACGGTCGCGGCGCCCACCGCCTCGGCGGTCAGCTCGGTGACGAGGCTGTAGATGATCCCCACCAGGGCGACCCAGAATCCGACGATGTTGGTGACCACCCAGAACAGGACGTTGTTGATCCTCTCCGCGGTGTCGGCGTACGCCTCGATGGCCAGCTTCTGCCGCTCGAGGCTGCGCCAGTAGTTGTCGGCCACGGTCCCCTTCCAGGCGTCGTCCGCCTGCATGTCATCGGTGTTGAAGCTGCCCTCCTTGCTCACCGACTGCTGGATCTTGTTGGTCCAGTCCTGCGACCGGTTCCAGACCGTCCACGGGTTGCCCGGCTGCGTCCAGAACTTGGCGACCTCCTCGCTGAACTTGCCGAGGAGTTCGATGATCTTCTTGCCCAGCGCGATGAGCCGGTCGCCCAGGAACGCGGGAAGCAGCCTGGAGACCAGCTGCAGGCCGGAGAGGATCTCGTGGATCTTCTCCCTGACGTCGTCGAGCAGCTTGGGGAGCCGGCCGAAGGCGGCGTTGAACTCGGCGATGTCGGCCATCAGAGATGCCACGCTTCCTTGATCTTGGCGATCGACTTCTTCTCGCCCTCGTCGTAGGCGTCCGCGACCTCGCGCAGCGCGGAGGCGCCGTCGCGGAAGTTCGCGGTCCCCTGGTCCGCCCAGGTCTCCATCGTCTGCCGCAGCGCCTCGTACGCCTCGGTCAGACCCGCCTTGTTCGCCAGATAGCCGAAGGAGAACTCACCCAGGTGAAGTCCCTTGATCACGTTCTCGGCGTTCTGCATGGTGTCGGCCGCGTGATCCCACAGCTCGGCGTCCTTCCGCAGCTTCTTCGTGTTGTAGGCGAGATTCGGTGGTGCCACCGCGCCGACCTCCTCAAAGACTCAGATTCCCTGGAAACCGATCAACCTGTACAGCTCCGCGCAGTCGCGTGCGACCGATTCGACGGTCCGCGACAGCTTGTCGCCCTCCTGCCGGGCGGCGTCCCGGTAGGCGTTCTCGAACGCCTCGTTGACCGAGGCCGCGAGCTGGTTCATGTTCGTCTTGGCGAACCAGGTCTCGTCGACCTCCACACGGGAGACCGCGAGGCCCTTCAGCACCACCCGCACCCGCCGGTTCGCGCTGGCTCCCGCGACCTCCGGCCACGCCGACCCGTCCTTCGCCGACTCCTCCATGGCGGCGATCCGCTGGTCGAACTCGTCGAACAGGGTGTTCGCGTAGCGCACGACGCCGAAGACGTCGAACTCCTTGCCCCCGGCTTCCAGCCTCGGGAGCCGCACTGCCTCGTCGCGCGCCGGTTCCCCGCCCTCTTCGGGCAGCCCCTCGGACCAGCTCTTCAGCCGCTCCACCTGGGCGGCGGAGAGCCCCTCCAGCACCGCCGCCGCGAACCCGGCTGCGCCGAGTTCCGCGTCCGGACGCTTCAGGATCCTGACGTCCGTCACCCGCTGGGAGTCGTCGACCGTGACCCGGACCGTCGCGGAGACGTCGACGCCGGACCAGGTGCCCGCGGGGTCGCGCGTGCCGGTGAGGGCGGCGGCCAGCGCCTGCGCCTCGGCGTACAGCTCGCGGAAGCCCTCCGTGAGGTCGTCGAAGGCCGTCGGGGTCCCACGGGCGGGCTCACCGCCTCCGCTTTCGGAGGCCGCCTCCCCGGACGTCTCCTCGGTGCCCGGTGTCTCCGCGGCGACCGGCGTCTGCTCGCCGGGCTCGTGCCGCGCGGTCGAGGACAGGCGCTTCGCCGCCTCCTCCTCGTCCTTCGGCGCGAAGGGCGTATGCGCGTTGAGCAGATCGTCGAAATTGTTGTCGGCGGTCATACCGCCCCTCCTTGTCTTTTCGCGCGGGCCCGGCTTCTGCGGAAGAGCACCGCGACCGCCAGGACCGCGGCGAGGGCGAGGACGCCGGCGCCCAGGAGCCAGGGGCCGTAGGTCTGCCAGTCGTTCGTGGTCCGCCGCTTGCGGTCGGGGTCGCCGCCCACGGTGAAGTCCGGTGGGTTCTCCACCGCGTCCTTCCAGTTCGCCTGTTCCTTGGCGAAGGTGTCGAAGCGCTCGTACACCGCGTTGGAGAAGCCCGCCGGGACCTCGGCCGCCAAGGCGAGGTCGGGGCGGATGAGGCCGTAGCCGGTGTAGTCGTCGCGGCCGGGGGTGTGGACGTCCCGGGCGGTGTACAGGAGCCGGGCGACGGCCTGGCGGGCGCTCTCGCCGGGATGCGCGGCGCGGATCAGGGCGATGGCCCCGGCCGTGAGGGCGGCGGCGGAACTGGTACCGCCGTCGACCCTGCTCAGCCCGCCGGAGGCCGACAGGACGGGCATGCTCCCCGAGGGGGCGGCGACGGCGATGTAGTCGTGGTGGAGCGCTCCCTCCTTCGGCGCCGACCTCCTGGACAGGCCGCCGACCGCGACGACGCCGGGGCACATGGCCGGTTCGAAGGTCAGGTTCTCGCCCGACTCGTTGTTCCCCGCGCTGGCGACCAGCACCACGTCGTGTTCGGCGGCGTAGATGATCGCGTCTTCCAGGTCCGCGTCGCAGTGGAGTTCGTCGATCACGGGGTTGAGCCGGGAGAACGACATGCTGACGACATCGGCGCCCTGGTCGACCGCATAGCGGATGAGCTCTCCCATATTGCTGGAGACGCTCATCGGGACGGTGAGGACGGCGGCGTCAGGCGCCACCCCCAGATAGCCGCGTCCCCCTCCC
>JAFACJ010001117.1 GCA_023425615.1 Actinomycetes bacterium | reverse complement strand
GGCCCGCACTGTGAAGCGGGCGTTGCAGTTCCGCTTCCCTCCGACTCCTGGGCAGGCCGAAGAGCCTGCCCGGACGTTCGGCCGGCCCCGGCCCCCGCCCGCCGCCGCGCGGCCGTCCACGGTGACGGTGTCCCAGGACGCGGCCGGGCGCTGGTCCGTGTCGGTCCTGTGCGAGGGCGGCTCCGCGGAGCACCACGCGTCCGACGCCGTCGTCGTCACGCGGCTCGACCACGTGGCGGCGCGGCTCCTCGAACATCTCCGTGGTCAGCGCGTTGAGCTTGCCGGGCCGGTTCGAGATCAGCGGGGTCCGTCCTCGACGATCCGTCGGGCTCACGAGGTTCGCCATGGCAGGTCTCCTGATGATCAACCCATCGAAACGGCCAGGTCGCCGAGCACCGCCCCTGATGAGGAACCGCTCGCGCCCCTGGATGAAGTTAACAGAACGTCATTCGGTTGCCTCCGGCGAGTGCCCCCGTGCGAAGACGGCCGCGGTCAGGCGCTCGCCAGGACCTTCTTGTACGCGCCCGTGGCCTGCGGGACCGGTTCCTTCAGCGGTAGAGGTCGGCGATTCCCAGAGGGATCGGTGTTTCCGGGGAAAGGGCGAGGTCGTCGGTGAAGCCGGCGCCGCTGTAGCAGACGAGCTTGGTGTCCGTGGTGTCGTAGCCGCGTTCGGTGAGGAGTTCGCGGGCCCGAGCCAGGCGTGCGACGTCGGACGGTCCCATCGTCTTGCCCCATTTCGCTTCGCCGATGGACAGGACGCGGCGCCGCTCTCCCGGGTCGGCTTGGGCGAGGACCACGACGTCGAGTTCGAGTTTCGCCCGGTTCTTGTGGTCGGTGAGGACGCCTGAGCCGACTTCGGCCGGGAGGTCACCCCAAAGTTCGGTGGCATGGTCGGTGACGGCGAACTGCCGGCAGAGCTCTTCGAAGTGCGGCCCGGTCACCTGCGAGGCGAAGCGGGCCTTGGCCGCATTCCAGACGAGGGTGGCGCGACCGCTCTCCAGCAGGCCCCATTGGGGGCGCATCACGACCTGGTAGAAGGTGATCAAGGGCTCGGCAATGCGGTAGTGCGATTTCCCGGAGTGGAAGAGATCGGGGTCGCGGCGCAGCAGCCCGCAGTCCTCCAGGACGGTGAGCGGGTGGCCGATGTCAGTGCTCTTGCGCCCGATGTAGTCCGCGATCCCCCCTCGGGACGAGCGACCGTGGGCGACGGCGGACAGCACCGAGTGGAACAGACCGGGATCACGCGCCTCGGTCTCCTCGTCCAGGAGATAGCGGGCTTCACGGAACAAAGGAGTTCCCGGATCCAGGACAGTGCGCAGCACCCAATCATCGAAATCGGACAGATCCGCCGGAGCGTCGCCGTTGACGAAGCGCCGGTAGGCCGGGGTGCCGCCGACGACGGCATGCAGGCGGACGGCCAGAGCCGGATCATCGGCCCCCCAGAATCCGGCGGCCATCTGATAGTCGAAGGGCCGGACGACCAGCTCCAGGTTCGCGCGCCCCCGCAACGGCGCGGTCCCCGCCAGCAGTCGGCCCATCACCGACATGGCCGAACCACACAGCAGAAGCTTGATCGGATTCCGCCGCGACACCCCGCGATCGATCTCCCGCTGCAAGATGGACGGCAGAGCAGGCGCCACCTTGGCCAGGTACGGGAACTCATCGATCACGATCGGTCCTGGTCTTTCGGCGCCCACCGAGAACAGATGCACGATGGCCTCGTCCCAGCTGGTGAACCGCAGAGGGGTCGGCGCGCCCACATACTCCGTCAGCGACTCGGCGAACAGCAGCAGCGACTCGGTCTCCGTCGCCTCGGTCGCCCCGAAGTAGAACCCACCCGACTCCCGGGCCAGCGCCTCCAGCAGGAAGGTCTTGCCCATCCGCCGCCGCCCGCTCACCACCGCCAGCTGCGGACGATCGCTCCGGCGCTCCGCAAAGGCCGTCAGGTGCCGCCACTCGAAGTCCCGATCGAACACCTGCCCAGGCTTGATCACACTGCCTCCAGAAGGAGAACCACAGTCCTTATAACCATACATCTAATAAGGTGCTTACTCGGCTCGTGTGCGGGTCGAGTCGCGCAGGATCAGTTCGCCGCCGGGCAGGTGCGGGAGGTGGTCGCTCGGTCTGCCGTCCAGGCGGGCCAGGACCATCGCGACGAGGGCGGGGGCGAGGGCCGACGGATCGGATCGGATGGTGGTCAGCGGGGGGAAGGCGAGTTCGGCGGCGGTGATGTCGTCGGCGCCGATGACGGAGAGGTCGTCGGGGACGGTGATTTCGGAGGCCCGCGCGGCCTGTAGGAGCGCGAGGGCGACGTCGTCGTTGTAGGCGGCGATGGCGGTGACGCCGGCGGAGCGCCAGGCGCGCAGGGACTGCGCGGCCTGTGCCCCGGGCTCCGCGCTGAGGGAGAGCGGGGCGGGCAGGCCGTGCTCGGCGCACACCTGCTGGGCGCCGAGGAGGCGAGGCTCGGCGAACACGGACAAGGATGCGTCGGAGGTCGTGGCGTATCCGAGCCTCGTATGGCCGAGACGGACCAGGTGCTCGGCCTGGCTCCGCCCGATCGCCAACTGGTGGGCGCCGAGCGCCTGGCCGGTGTCGCCGATGTCGAGCCCCAGGTGCGCGACTCCGGCGATGTCGAGGGTCGCCCGCTCGTGCGGATCGAGCTCGCCGACCGTGATGACCAAGGCCGGGGTGATACTCCGCCACAGGTCCGACAGGTGCCGGTTGGACGTCGCGCGGGGGTGGACGAGGAAGGCCATCCCGCGTTCGGAGAACGCCGCGGACATGGCGTCCATGCTCTTGGCGACCACCTCGCTGGTCGACCAGTTCGGCATCAGGAACAGGACGATCTCGGAGCGTCCGCTGCGCAGCGTCCGGGCGGCCGCCGACGGCTGGTAGCGCAGGGTCCGAGCGGCCTCGAGGACGCGTCGGCGGGTGGCCTCCGGAATGGTCTGCCCCGGGGTCTCGTTGAGGACGAAGCTGACCGTCGCGCGGGACACCCCCGCTTCGCGGGCGACGTCCGCGCTGGTGACGCGCTTGGTCGGCGTTCTGCGGGGCAAGGCTGGCTCCCGGGGCATGAGGGACTTCGGCACGGCCCCGCACCACGATAACGCTCAGGTGGCACCCGTTGACAGAAGTCTCATCTGGGTGGAATCGTACTGGCCAAACTAACACGTGTTAGTGCCCCCGCCTCTCCGCCGCCCGCCGATGGACATGAGAAGGTCATGAGCCAGAACCACGACACCGACCGGGCTCCGCGATCCGTCGAAGTGCGGGCGAGGGACATCGTCCGGGCGCTCGATCCCGCCTCGCGGGCCGGACTGCTGTCGGGCGCGACCATGTGGTCGACCCGGGAGGCGCCCGGCGCGCCCGCGGTCGTGCTCGCCAACGGGCCCAACGGCGTGGGCAAGCAGGTCGCCGACGCCGACCATGTGGGCATCGGGGACACCGTGCCCGCCACCTGCTTCCCCGCCGGCGCCTGCCTCGGCGCGAGCTGGGATGAGAACCTGCTGGAGGAGGTCGGGGCGGCGATGGGCCGCGAGGCGCGGGCCGAGGGCGTGGGCGTCCTGCTCGGCCCCGGACTGAACATCAAACGCCACCCGGGCGGAGGACGGGTCTTCGAGTACCTCTCCGAGGACCCCTACCTCTCCGGGAAGGCGGCGGCCGCGCTGGTGCGAGGCATCCAGTCCGAGGGCGTGGGCGCGTCGGTGAAGCACTTCGCCGGCAACAACCAGGAGACCTCGCGCATGCGCCTGGACTCGGTGATCGACGAACGCACCCTGCGCGAGGTCTACCTCGCCGGATTCGAGATGGCCGTGCGCGAGGGCGAGCCGTGGACGGTGATGACCTCCTACAACCTGCTCAACGGCGAGCACACCGGGGAATCGCGCCGTCTGATCGCGGAGGTCCTGCGCCGGGAGTGGGGCTTCGACGGCCTGGTCATGTCCGAC
>JAFACJ010001098.1 GCA_023425615.1 Actinomycetes bacterium | reverse complement strand
GGACGGGGGTGCGGGAGACGCCGTACTCGGCGGCCAGCGAAGTCTCCAGGAGGCGGCTTCCGGCGGGGAAGCGGCCGGCCAGGACATCCTCACGCAAGCGCTCGTACATCACACTGCGGACTCTAGTGGATCCATGCGTATACACAAGAACTCGATTTTTCCTACCAGGTCTGTGTAGTATCCATCGGGCGCGTCACTGGATGCGGCATATGTCCAGTTCAGCAGGGAGAATGATGAGTATGAGAACCGCACGGTGGGCAGCGATGGCGGCCACCGTCCTGGTCGCGGTCACGGCCTGCGGCTCGTCCGGGGACGAGGAGAAGGCGGAGGCGCCCGGCAAGGCCACGAGCGAGGTGTCCATCGCGCTGGGCTGGACGCCCAACACCGACTACACCGGGGTCTACGTGGCGGACAAGCTCGGCTACTTCGCCGAGCAGGGCCTCAAGCTGAAGGTCATCCCCTACGCCTCCACCGCCCCGGAGACACTGGTCGAGCACGGCACCGCGGACTTCGGCTTCTCCTACCAGGCGGGCGTCGCCTACGCCCAGGCCGGCGGCCACGACGTCGTCGGCGTCTTCGCCCCCAACCAGAAGGGCACCTACGCGATCAGCGTCCGCGCCGACAGGTCCGACATCGCCTCGCCCAAGGACCTGGACGGCAGGACGTACGCCGGTTTCGGCACCCCCGACGAAGGCCCCGAGCTCGAATACGTCATCAAGCACGACGGCGGACGTGGCACGTTCAAGAACGTCACCCTCGACACCTCGGCCTACGAGGCCATCTACAGCGGCAAGGCGGACTTCACCATCTCCGTCGTCACATGGGAGGGCATCCAGGCCGAGCTGGTCGGCAAACCGCTGAAGACGTTCAAGCTCACCGACTACGGCTTCCCCGACCAGTACTCCAACCTCATCGCCACCAGCCAGAAGTACCTGAAGGCCAACGGGGACGAGGCGCGAAAGTTCCTCGCCGCGGTGCAGAAGGGCTACGCCTACGCGGCCGACCACCCGAAGGAGGCCGCCCAGATCCTCATCGACGCCAACAAGTCCGCCTTCCCCAACCCCGAACTGGTGTACCGGAGCCAGCAGGCACTCGCCGACGAGAACTACCTGCGCGACGACAAGGGCCAGGTCGGCTACCAGAGCGCGGAGAAGTGGAACGCCTACGGCGACTTCCTCTATGACAACGGCCTTCTGAGCGACGGCGACGGCAAGAAGCTGACCGCCAAGCCGGACTGGTCGGCCTACTACAGCAACGACTACCTGCCGAAGGCCGCCGGATGAGCCGCCACGTAAGGGTGATGCTGGAGTACCTGCACCCCTGGACGAACTCGGGCGGGCTCTTCGTCGCCGCCCGGCAGGGCTGGTTCCGGGACGCCGGACTCGACATCGAACTGTCATCGGTGGACCCGTCACGGGGCGACTCGCTGGAATACCTCTCCAAAGGTGAGGCCGCCTTCGCCGTCTTCCCCACGAACCGGCTGTTCGTGCGCCGTGCCCGAGGCGAGCGGCTCATCGGCGTAGCGGCGATCAACCAGCGGGGGATGGAGACGATCCAGACGCATCCCGAGTCCGGCATCGAGCGTCCCCGCGACCTCGAAGGACGCCGGATCGCCTTCAACCCGACGCCGCGGGGCGTCGCGATGGTCCGCCATCTGGTCTCCGCCGACGGGGGAGACCCCGACCGGGTGATCACCGTCGACAGCGGCGCGCGGGAACTGCGCGTGGAGGACCTGGAGGCCGGTGTCGCCGACGCCACCTTCGGCAACTACTGGGCCTGGGACGTGCTGTTCGGCAAGCCCGGCGTGTACTGGCCGGTGGACCGGATCGGCGCCCCTCCCTTCCACAGCTACCTGCTGGGCACCTCCGAACAGACCGCGGAAGAGGACCCCGACCTGGTGAAGACGTTCCTCGACACCGTCCGCAGGGGCTACCTCGCGGCGATCGAAACGCCCGGACTGGCACTGGAGGCGTTCGAGCAGTACATCCCGTACTTCCCCAAGCCCCTGCTGGAACGCTCCCTCTCCCTCATCTCGGAGAGCTGGACGCACGAACGGGAATGGGGAGTCCAGAGAGAGGACCTCCACGGCCCGTACGCCCGGTGGCTCGCCGACAACGGCATCATCCCGGACGCGTCGGTGTGGCGGGACGCGACCACCAACGCGTTCCTGGGTGCCGCATGACCGTGTTGCCCGAGGCGGCACGCCGCCTGATCGACGCACCGGAGTTCGCGGTCCTGGCGACGGGGGAGCGGCATCAGTGCGTGATGTGGGTCGGCAGGGACGGTGACGAACTGTTCATGGTGACCAAGGACTTCCGCCGCCAGGCCAGGGACGTCCTCGCCGACCCGCGGGTGAGCGTGGTCGTCTACGCGCGGAACCGGCCGCAGCATTACATCCGGGTAGAAGGCGTCGCCACGGTCGATCCCGACGGAGCGTCCGAGCTGATGGACAGACTCGCGTACGCCTACACCGGACGGCCGCACGTCGTGACGAACCCGGCCGAGGAGGCCACACGGGTCGTGCTGCGCATCCACCCCGAACAGGTCCGCGTGTACGGGAGCCCGACGTGAGCGAACTCGTCGCACGCCTCCGCGAGGCGCCTCCGCGGGCGGGCCGGACCAGGGTCATCGCCATCGACGGCCGCTCCGGGTCGGGCAAGTCCACACTGGCAGCCGCGATCGCCCGGGAACTGGATGCGCCCATCGTCAGCCTGGAGGACCTCTACGGCGGCTGGAAAGGTCTGGAGGCCGGTGTGGACCGTCTCGTCTTCGACGTCCTGATCCCGATCTCCGAAGGCCGTCGGGCGTTCGTTCCCCGCTACGACTGGATAGCGGAGACCTGGGCCGAGCCGTTCCCGCTGGATCCGCCCGCCGAACTCGTCGTGGAAGGCGTGGGTTCCGGCTGCGTACGCGCGTCCCGTTACGTCAGTCTCCTCGTCTGGGTGGAACTTCCCGAGGCGATCCGCAAGCACCGCGCTCTGGAGCGTGACGGAGACACCTACCGCCCTTACTGGGATGTGTGGGCCGCTCAGGAGACCGCGATGCTCACCCGCGAACACACCCCTGAACGCGCGGATGCGGTGGTGAGCCAGTGAAGGCCGGACGTTGGGCGCCGTCGGTGGCGCTGATCATGCTGCTGGCCGTCGCGTGGCAGGTGTACGCCGAACGCGGCGGCCTCGGCTCGGACGTGCTGCCCAGCCCCACCCGTGTGCTGTCGCAGGGCTGGGAGCAGCGCGCCATCCTGTGGGAGAACACCCTGCCCACGTTGCGCGCGACGCTGCTGGGTTTCGCGCTCTCCCTGGCCGTGGCGTTCCTGCTGTCGGTCCTCATCGACATGTCAGGTGTGCTGCGCCGCGCCCTGATGCCCGTCCTGGTCGTCACCCAGACCCTGCCGCTGATCGCGATCGCGCCGCTGGTGGTGCTCTGGTTCGGGTTCGAGCTGCTGCCGAAGGTCCTGCTGGTGGCCTTCGTGACGTTCTTCTCCCTCACGGTCAGCCTGGTCGAGGGCTACGCGGCCACCGACCGGGACAGTGAGGCCCTCCTGCGCAGCATGGGCGCCGGACGGTGGCGGGTCTTCCGCACCCTGCGGGTGCCGACCGCGCTGCCGTTCTTCTTCTCAGGGCTGCGGATCTCCATCACCTACGCGGTCGTCGGCGCCATCTTCGCCGAGTACGCGGGCGCGACCGCCGGACTTGGCATCTACATGCAGAACGCGAAGAACTCCTTCCGCACCGACCTGGTGCTGGCCGCCGTGGCCGTCAGCGCCGTCCTGACCCTCGTACTGTTCGCGCTCACCTTCCTGGTGGAGCGGCTCGTCACGCCCTGGACCCGGGCGGTGAGGAAACCGTGAGCAAACTGGAGATCCGCGGGCTGAACCGCTCCTTCGACGGGGCGCCCGTACTGAAGGACCTCTCCCTGGACGTGAAGGAAGGGGAGTTCGTCTCCATCCTCGGCCCCAGCGGCAGCGGGAAATCCACCACCTTCTCCGTGCTGACGGGCGCGCTGGCACCGTCGTCGGGGGAGGTGCTGGTGGACGGAGAGCCGCTGGCCGAACGGCCTGGGCGCTTCGCCTACATGCCGCAGAAGGACGCGCTGCTGCCCTGGCGGCGCGTCCTGGACAACGCGACACTCGGCCTGGAAGTGGCCGGCGTCCGCCGCAAGGACGCGCGGCGGCGGGTGGAGCCGCTGCTGGAGACCTTCGGCCTGGCCGGATACGAGCGCTCCTACCCCGCTCAGCTGTCCGGCGGGATGCGCCAGCGCGTCGCCCTGCTGCGCACCGTCGTCCAGGAACGCGAGATCCTCCTGCTCGATGAGCCGTTCGGCGCTCTGGACGCCCTGACCCGCGCCCGCATGCAGCAGTGGATCGAGCGGGTCTGGGAGAAGTACCGCTGGACCGTCCTGCTCATCACCCACGACGTCCGGGAGGCGATCTTCCTGTCGGACCGCGTCTACGTGTTCTCGCCGCGCCCGGCGACCGTCGTCAAGTCCCTGGAAGTCGACCTTCCCCGCCCGCGGAACCTGGAGACCTTCAGCGAACCGGCCTTCGCCCGGATCGAGGCGGAACTACTGCACACCCTGCTGGAAGAGGAAGCATGAGCAAACGCATCCGCCTCAACGGACTGCGTCAGTCCACCGTCGGCCATACGGCGGTCGGCCTGTGGCGTCATCCCGACAGCCGGGCACACGAATACCGCGAGCTGGAGCACTGGCTGGAGGTCGCCCGGATCCTGGAGAGAGGCACCTTCGACTCCTTGTTCCTCGCGGACGCGATGGGCGTGCTCGACATCTACCAGGGAAGCGCGGCCCCCGCCCTCCGTCACGGTGTCGGTACGCCCACCGACGACCCGCTTCTGGCGATCAGCGCGATGGCGGCCGTGACCGAACACCTGGGTTTCGCGGTGACGGTGTCGACCACCTACGAGCAGCCGTACAGCTTCGCCCGGAAGATGACGACCCTCGACCACCTCACCAAGGGGCGGATCGGCTGGAACATCGTCACGTCGTCCCTGGACAGCACCGCCCGCAACATGGGGCGGGACCGGCAGCTTCCCCACG
>JAFACJ010001002.1 GCA_023425615.1 Actinomycetes bacterium | reverse complement strand
GTCCCGCCGTCGGCGCCATCCGGACCATGGGCCGGCCGGTCACCGCGGTGAACGCCTCGGCGTACGCCTCCCTGGTCACCCGGCCCGCGTCCAGCAGGGTGTGGTCGAGGTTCCACAGGATCAAGCGGTCACAACGGTCACGGCGCACGGGCACATCGTAGGCCGAAACCCGCCCGCCACCCATGGGCGCGGCTATCCCTGGTGCGGGTAGCGGTGGTCGACGGGCGGTGTGAAGGTCTCCTTGAGGGTGCGGACGTTGACCCAGCGGACCAGGTTGAAGATCGAGCCCGCCTTGTCGTTGGTGCCGCTGGCACGGGCTCCGCCGAACGGCTGCTGCCCCACGACCGCGCCGGTGGGCTTGTCGTTGATGTAGAAGTTCCCCGCGGCGAACCGCAGCCTCTCGGCGGCCTGGGCGATCACGGCGCGGTCCTGCGCCATGATCGAGCCGGTGAGGGCGTAGGCGGATCCCGACTCCACCTGGTCCAGCACCTCCTCGTACCGCCCGTCCGGGTAGACGTGGACGCCGAGGAGGGGGCCGAAGTACTCCTTGGTGAACAGCTCGTCGGAGGGGTCGTCGCAGGTGAGGATCGTGGGCCGCACGAAGTAGCCCTCGGTGTCGTCGGCGGTCCCGCCCGCCACCAGTTCGACCTTCCCCTCGGCGACGCGGTCGAGCGCGGCGCGCTGCTTGGCGAACGCCCTCTCGTCGATGACCGCGCCCATGAACAGCGAGAGGTCGCGCGCGACGTCGCCCATCGTCAGCCCCTCGGCGGCGTGGGCGAGGTCGTCCCGCACCCGCTCCCACAGGGAGCGCGGCAGGTAGGCGCGGGAGGCGGCGGAGCACTTCTGGCCCTGGTACTCGAACGCGCCGCGGACCAGGGCGGTGACGAGCGCCCGCGGGTCCGCCGAGGGATGGGCGACGACGAAGTCCTTGCCGCCGGTCTCGCCGACCAGCCGCGGGTAGGAGCGGTAGCCGGCGATGCCCGTGCCGATCTCGCGCCACAGCGTCTGGAAGGTGGCGGTGCTGCCGGTGAAGTGGATGCCCGCCAGGTCGGGGTGGGGCACCGCCGTCTCGGCGATGGCACGGTGGTCGCCGGTCACGAGGTTGACGACGCCGGGGGGCAGCCCCGCCTCCTCCAGCAGCCGCATGGTGAAGTGCGCGGCGAACTGCTGGGTGGGCGAGGGCTTCCACACCACCGTGTTGCCCAGGAGCGCGGGCGCGGTCGGCAGGTTGCCGGCGATCGAGGTGAAGTTGAACGGGGTGATCGCCAGGACGAAGCCCTCCAGCGGCCGGTACTCCAGCCGGTTCCACACCCCCGGCCCGTTCCCCGGCTGCTCGGCCAGCAGGCGGCGCGCGTAGGCGACGTTGAACCGCCAGAAGTCGATCAGCTCGCAGGCGGAGTCGATCTCGGCCTGGTAAGGGCTCTTGGACTGGCCGAGGACGGTCGCCGCGTTCAGCACCTGGCGCCAGGGTCCCGCCAGCAGTTCGGCGGCCTTGAGGAACACCGCGGCGCGGTCCTCGAAGGACAGCGCCCGCCAGCCGGGAGCCGCCTCGCGCGCGGCGTCGATGGCGGCGGCCACGTCCTCGCGGGTGGCGTTGCGCATCGTCCCCAGCACATGGCGGCGGCGGTGCGGCTCGACGACGTCGATGGGCTCGCCGCCGCCCTGCCGCCGCCTGCCGCCGATCGTCATGGTCAGGTCCAGGCGCGCGTCGCCCAGTTCCTTGATCTTGGTTTCGAGCAGGGACCGCTCCGGGCTGCCCGGAGCGTACGACTTCACCGGCTCGTTGGCCGGCACCGGCACATCCGTCACCGCGTCCATGGCTTCTCCGCTGGCTCTCGGCATGACACGACGTCAATCTCCGTCATACCTCGATCCCGGGAGCGCAACCGGGCGCCGGTCAGCCGGCGAGCATCCAGCGCCCGCCCGCCAGCCGCATGACGTAGGGCCCGCGCCGCAGTCCCCCGGGTTCTCCCTTGGGCCACACCAGGTCGGTGGGCTGGATGATCCACTCGCCGTCGGCGCCGGCGGTGGCGGTCGGCACCTTCACCTTCCGCAGCTTCGCGCGGTCGGCGGGGGCGAGCCCCGCCACCCACTTGGCGCACGGCGCGCCGAACCGCTCCCTGGCGTGAGCGGCGACGACCCAGCCGCAGACCTTGGCGTTGCCTGCCGCCGCGCCCCGCAGGATCCGCTGGAGCACCAGCCGCGCCCTGGCGTCCGTGCCCTCCGGTGAGGCGTCCGGCGCCCCCGTCGCCGCCGAGGTGGCGAACAGCGGATAGGAGGCTTCCGGGGTCACCGGGGGCAGCCCTGGCGCGACCTCGGCGGAACAGGCTCCCGTGCCCAGGACGCAGCCCGCCATGACGGCCAACGGGATGGCAGCCCGCACCCGCACCGCTCCTCCTTCACCCGGTGATGGCGCCCGAACATATCCCCCGGACGCCTGCCAAGGTCAAGTCATCGCCGGAGAACGGGTCGAGATCACAGGGGATCGGTCGTCCCGGTGCCCAGGGCGGTGCCGTCGGGCAGGGCGACCGGCAGCCGCCCCTGCGGGGTGACCTTGCCCGCCAGCACCTGCGCCAGCCCGCGCAGCGAGGCGGCGCTGCTGGAGTAGGTGGCCACCGCCGCCTGCGCCGCGCCGCCGTACCGCAGCGCGTACGGGCTGGCGATCGCGACGTAGACGACCTTCTTGTCCTTCGCCAGGCCCTTCACCCTCGCCCTGGTCGCCTCACTCGCCCGCGACACGACGACGACCCGGGTCCCCGCCTTGTCCGCGCCCTCGATCCGCACGCCCTGCTTGCGCAGCGCCGACGTCACCCGCGCCTGCTCGGCGCCCTCGACGTGGACGCCGCCCTCCAGCGGCAGTGCCCCGTCGTTGCGCACGACCGTCACCGCGTTCGTCGCCACCTGCTGCGCCACCTGGCGGTCCGCCGCGCTTATCGCCTTGGGCGCGGCCTCCACGTCGGCCTCGACCCCGGCGAACAGCCCACGCGCCTCCTTCAGCCGCAGGATCCGGCCGACGGCGTCGTCCAGCCGCTTCATCGGGATCCTGCCGCTCTTGACCGCCTTCAGCACCTTGGTGTGGGCGGCCGCCAGGTTCGGCGGCATGAGCAGCAGGTCGGCGCCGGCCAGTACCGCGCGCACCGCGGCCTCCGGCGCGCCGCCGGGCACCTCGGCGCCGGCCATGCCCAGCGAGTCGGTGACGATCACGCCGGAGAAGTTCATCTGCTCGCGCAGCAGCCCGGTGAGGAGCTTCTTGGACATCGTGGCGGGCCTGCCGCTCCGGTCCAGGCCCGGCATCACCAGATGCCCCGCCATGATGGCGTCGGCGCCGGCGGTGATCGCCGCCCGGAACGGCGGCGCGTCCAGCCGCTCCCACTTCTTCCGTGAATGCTTGATGACCGGCAGCCCCGTGTGGCTGTCCACGCTGGTGTCGCCGTGGCCGGGGAAGTGCTTGGCGACCGCCGCCACCCCGGACGAGCGGTAGCCCTCGATCGAGGCGGCGACCATCCGCCCCGCCAGCGCCGGATCCGACCCGAAGGAGCGCACGCCGATCACCGGGTTGTCCGGATCGACGTTCACGTCCGCGACGGGCGCGAAGTTCATGTTGACGCCGACCGCGCGCAGTTCGGCGCCGGTGGCGGCGGCCGCCGAGCGGGCCAGCCCGGTGTTACCGGTGGCAGCCAGCGCCATCGCGCCGGGGAAGTCGGTGGCGAACGCGGTGCGCGAGACGGTGCCCGTCTCCTCGTCCACGCCGATGAGCAGCGGCACCCGCGAGGCGCCCTGAAGGCCGTTGGACAGCTTCGCCGCCGCCTTCGGCGAGGTCAGGTTCCCCGGGAAGTAGATGAAGCCGCCGACGCCGTACTTCTTCACGACCTCCTTGCCCTGGGCGGCGCCGGAGACCGTCGGCATGAAGAGCTGGCCGACCTTCTCCTTGACGCTCATGCCCTGGAGCAGTTCGGCGGCCAGCACGCTCGGCGCCGGCGTGGCTCCCCGCGGCGTGCCGGACGTGGTCGGCACGGCGCCCTCCCCTCCCTGACCGCCCGCCGACGAGCATCCGGCCAGCAGGGCTCCACCGAGGACCAGCGCGATGATTCGTACCC
>JAFACJ010000753.1 GCA_023425615.1 Actinomycetes bacterium | reverse complement strand
GTGATGGCGCACTCGGGGCAGCCGGCCGCGGCGCGGCGTGCCGCGTCCTCGTCCGAGGGGACGCCGTCGCCGATCACCGAGGCGTAGCCCCAGTCGTCGAGCTGGAACAGGTCGGGCGCGATGTCCGCGCACGTGCCGTAGCCACTGCACTTGGTGGCGTCGAGGAACACCTTCATGTCGTCTCTCCTGTCGGTCGGAAGCGGTCGGGGAACTCGGCGCGGACGGTGCGGGCCCAGCCCGCGGCGCCGTCGAGGAACGCGCAGGCGCCGCGGCCCGGCAGGGTCTCCCCCCAGCGCGCCAGGTCGTCGCGGTCCTTGTCGGAGGCGGTGCCGTCCCGCAGCGCGGCGAACACATCGCGGATGGCGACGGTGCCCTTGGCGCACACGCCGCACTGCCGCGCCGACTCATCCGCGTACCAGGCGGTGATGTCGGCGGCCACGGCCAGCGGGTCGGTACCGGCGGGCAGCGCGGTGATCGCGCCGCAGCCGAAGCCCGAACCGGCGGCGCGCACCGCCTCGTAGGTGCAGACGGTCGCGGCGTGCTCCGGGCCGAGCAGGCCGCCGAACCAGCCGCCCATCACGAACCCGGCGGGCTCGCCCGTGAAGCCGCCCGCGATCTCGAACAGCTCGGCGACCGTCAGCCCGAACGGGACCTCGTACACGCCGGGCGCGGCGCACGCGCCGGTCAGGGTGACCAGTGTCGTGCCGGGCGACTCGGCGGTGCCGTTCTCCCGGTAGGCCGCGGCGCCGTTCCGGGAGATCCACGCGGCGTGCGCGAGGGTCTCCACGTTCGACACCAGCGTGGGGCGTCCGTCCACGCCCTCGTCGCAGACCCGCGGCGGGCGGGCCAGCGGCAGCGCGGGGCCGCCGTTGATCGACCGGCACGCCGCCGTCTCCTCGCCCGCCACGTACGTCGGCTCCACGACGTGTACCTCGGGGACGGGCCCCGCCGAGCCGGGCAGCTCGGCGATGGCCTCGCGCACGGACGCCACGGTCTCCGCGTGGGAGAGGTAGACGACGGCGCGGTCGGCGCCGACGGTGCGGGCCGCCAGCAGGAGGCCGTCCAGCACCAGGTGCGGGCGGTTGAGCAGCAGCCAGGCGTCCTTCTTGGAGCTGGGCTCGCCCTCCTCGCCGTTGGCGACCACCACGCGCGGGCCCGGCGCGCCGGCGACGGTGCGCCATTTGATCGCCGCGGGGAAGCCCGCGCCGCCGCGGCCGCGCAGTCCCGCCGCCTCCAGCTCGGCGATCACATCGGCGTGTGCGGGCAGGGCGTAGGTGCCGCGCGCCAGCTCCTCGCCCAGGTCGAGGGGGCCGGGGGTGAGGAGGCGGTGCTGGGTGGTCGTCGGGGTCACCATCGTGCCAGCACCTCCTCGACGCCGACCACGTCCCCGTACTTGGCGTCGATGTCCAGCAGGCTCGCCTCGTGCGGGCCCGGCTCGCGGTCGCCGACGCACTCGCGGGGGACGAACACCGCGAGGTCGAGGGCGCACCCGTCGACGGCGGTCGCCCGCACGCAGCCGGACGTGGTCGCGCCGCACACCACCAGCGTGTCGGCCTTCACGGCGGCCAGGCGCCCGGCCAGGTCGGTGCCCGCGAAAGCCGAGGCCGCCTTCTTCACGATCACCGGTTCCCGGACGGGCAGCCGCCCGTCCACCTCGACCCAGGGGGAGCCCTCCGCCAGGACCCGCAGCGCCGGCATCTTGCGGAGCCACACCAGGCGGTCCAGCTCCTCCGGCGTGTAGGCGATGGTCGTGAAGAACACCGGCACGCCGGCCGCCGTAGCCCGCTCCACCAGCTCGGCGGTCCGCGCCACGACGCCGTCCAGGTCCGAGCCCGGCGGGCAGGAGGGGTCGGTGAACCCGTTGACGAGGTCGACGACGACCACCGCAGGTCGCTCGCCCCAGGCCAGGCGCCCGGCCAGTCCGCCGCGCTCGTACCGCTCCCGGGTCAGGTCGATCCAGCCGGTCACTCGAACGTCAGCTTCGGCCAGGAGCCGGGCTCGGCCCGCATCATCTCGGCGTAGAACCGGTACAGGTTGCGCTGCACGCCCTCCTCGTACCTGGTCCAGTAGGCGATGCCGGGGCCAGGCCAGTCCGGCACCTCCTTGGCGATCCCGACGCCGGGCATGCCCATCTGGTAGTTGAGCCGGAAGTCCAGCAGCTCGGCCGCCACCGAGCGGCCGGTGCGGCCCACCGTGATCCACGGCTCGGTGTCGTCCATCTCGAAGGCGCCGCCCATGGAGAACGTGCCGAGGCCGGCCCGGTACGCCCTGTCCTTCTGCTCGGGCGACATGTTCTTGTAGACGCAGAACCAGTTCCAGATCTCGACCTGGCCGACGCCGTGCGGCTGCCAGGTGCGGATCGTCATCACGCCCGTCGGCGGGTGGTGGGCGCCGTCCTCGGTCATCGGCAGCGCGAGGATCGAGAAGTTGGGGAAGACGTTGGCGACCATGACCCGGGAGCGGCGCGCGATGTCGAGCTGGTGGTCGCTGATCCGGCTCGTGTCGAACGTCTCGGCGATGTCCTCGGGGAAGCCGAAGAACTTCGGCCCCGGCTCGTCCTCCGTCGGCGCCATCGAGAACGACAGGGAGTGACCCGGCGACGCCTGGATGTGGTACCCCATCATGTTCTCCCGGAAGGGGACGGGGAACGCGCCGATCTCCCACACCGAGCGGTGCAGCGTGCCGAGGTGGTAGTCGTCGCCGGCGAAGTTGTCGCTGCCGGACTTCCAGTTGGCGTCGATGACGAACCGCTGCGGCGCGCCGATGATCTCGATGCCGTGCTCGTTCAGGCCGAACAGCAGGTCCAGATACCAGGCCATGCCGCCGAGGTAGTCCTCCAGCTCGGGGGCGCCGGGGTCGAGCGTGGCGAAGATCAGGCCGTGGTAGGAGCGGACCCTGGCCACCTTGGACAGCCCGTTGTCCTCCTTGGACATGCCGCCGAAGGCGTTGCGCCACAGCGGCGCGCCGACCAGGTCGCCCTTGGTGTTGTACGTCCAGCCGTGGTAGGGGCAGCGGAAGTGGGAGGTGTTGCCCGAGTCCGACCGGCAGACCTGCACGCCGCGGTGCTTGCAGGCGTCGAACAGCACATGGATCTCGCCCTGCTCGTCGCGCACGACGATGAAGTTGTCCTCGCCGATCTTGCGCAGGACGTAGTCGCCCTTGGCCTCGATCTCCGACTCGTGCGCCAGGTACACCCAGCAGCGGCCGAAGATCGACCGCAGCTCCCGGTCGTAGAGCTCCTTGTCCCCGAAGATCCCCGCGGGGACCTCGCCGCGGCCAAGGCCGTCGGACAGCTGCTGAAGAAGCTGATCGCTCCGTGTCATCGCCGTGCTCCCCTAGAAGAAGATGGAAAGGTTGTGGGTGCCGATCACCGTGAGGTCCAGCAGGACCTCGCGCCGGAGCAGGCGCAGTTCTCCGGCCTCGCGGCGCAGCACGTCCTTGCGCTCACCGGAGAGCAACTGGGGCTGGGTCTGGTCCTGCCGGGTGCGGAAGATCAGCAGGTTGCTGCGCACCGCCACCCGGGCGTCGCCCTCGTCGGTCACCTTGATGTTGGTGACGAAGTGCCGGATCCGGGAGGGCGGGTCCTCGGCCCACGCGTACGCCGTCTCGTTGCGGGCGACCCGGCTCTCCAGTGAACCGTAGGTCTCGTCCAAGTGGAACGTTCCCGCCAGGAAGCCGGTGCCACGCGCGCGCTCCACGGTCTGCCGCAGCGGCACCTGGTAGACGACGTCGCGGCTGACCATGCCCTCCAGCCACTCCCGCTCGCGGTAGTCGTCGAGCAACTCGGCCTCGGTGTCCATCCACTCGACGACCTCGTTGTAGAGCGCGCTGCCTGGCCGCGCCCTGACGCCGGTTCCCATCACGACGTCCTCCCTTCGAAGATGGGCACACTTTTGCATACACTCTTGCCCACACACAAGGGCATGAGGAAAACCACAGGTTAAAACTCGTTACAGCCTTATCCCGGCGCGACGATCAACTTTCATCTTGGACAACTCGCGGATCATCTGATGTCCTGTTTGCTGCTCTTTGGGGGAGGGGAAGATCGATGCGC
>JAFACJ010000835.1 GCA_023425615.1 Actinomycetes bacterium | reverse complement strand
GCGTCCTGCTGGGAGAGGCGGTGACGGGCTTGGAGGAGATCTCGGGCACGGACGCCTCCGGGGAGGCCGGGTCCCGGGGGACCGCGGCCTCGACGGTCCGCGCGGCCTCCCGTCCGGTCTCCTCCGGATCGCCTCCCGCGCCGGCCAGCGCCACCGCCAGACCGGCGGCGGCCAGCACGGCCACCGCCCCCGCGGCTTTCGCGGCAACAGGTCGCCGGCGTGCGTGTGTCCCCACGGCCATCACCCCCGCCGCTAGATCCTAGAGCCACAGATGGGGCATAAGAGACGAATGTGAGTGATGTGAAGGAGCGATCTTCACACGGACTCCTCCGGGGCGCGGCGCGCACCTCGGCGCTAGGGCTCCCGCGTTTCCGGGCATACCCGGTAGCACGGGTCCCACCGGCATCCCGAGGGAGCGAGGCGAGCCGATGCGCTCGATCACCGACTGGCTGGGCGGCCTGTCCGGCCCGGTCGTCTACGCGGTCGTCGCCGCGCTCGTCTTCGCCGAAGACGCCCTCTTCGTCGGCTTCGTCATCCCCGGCGAGAGCGCCGCCGTCCTCGGCGGAGTCCTCGCCCACCAGGGCAAGGTCTCCATCGCCTGGCTCATCCCGACCGTCGTCGCCGCCGCCATCCTCGGCGACTCCACCGGTTATGAGATCGGCCGCCGCGCGGGCCCCGCGCTCCTCGGCATCCGCCCGCTGCGGCGCCACGCCGACGGGATCGCCAAAGCCCAGGACCTGATGCGCCGCCGCGGACCGGCCGCCGTCTTCGTCGGCCGCTTCACCGCCTTCTTCCGCGCCATGACGCCCGCCCTTGCCGGCGTCTCCCACATGCCCTACCGCCGCTTCCTGTTCTTCAACGCCCTCGGCGGCCTCATCTGGGGCGTCGGCTTCACCCTCCTCGGCTACTTCGCCGGAGCCGCCTACACCCGGATCGAAGGACTCGTCGGCCGCATCACCGCCCTCCTGCTGACCGCGATCGCCCTCGCCGCCCTCCTGGCCTGGCACCTGCACCGACGCAGAACCGAGCGCCACGACGAGCACGACGACACCCGGCCGTGAGCCGGGGGGCCGCGTTCCCGGCCGTTCCGGCCGTGGACCGGGTCCGGATCGGCGGCCAAGGACGGGGTTCGTCTACGCCTCATCGCTGATGGAGGTCACCGGCGTCCGCGCTGCCGTCGAGGCCCGCACCACGATAGGCAAGAACATCCTCGTGCCCTGATCCCATGGCGGCGGACGGCGACCATGGACTTGCCGCATCCCGACTCGCCGAGCAGGGCGGTGACCTTCCCGTCCGGCACGACGAGATCGACCGCGTCCAGAACCGTTTCGTTCCACCGTCCCGTGTCGATAAGGGGGGCTGGGACCGCATTTCGGTCAGCTATGGACTGAGTGTCTAGTCGTGGTGTATACATTCGGGTATGACTGTTCCTCTTGCGCTACTCGGTCTGCTGGAGCGGGAACCGAGCCACGGCTATGACCTGAAACGCGAATACGACACGTACTTCGGACGGGGCAAGCCGCTGTCGGCCTCGCAGGTGTACTCGACGCTGAGCCGCCTCGCCCGCGACGGGAAGGTGATCGCCGGGGAGCCGGAACCGGGGGCCGGGCCCGACCGCAAGCGCTACGTCATCACCGAGCTCGGCGCGACCGAGGTCGAGACCTGGCTGGCCGAGCCGGCCGAGGCCGAGCCGCATCTGCAGACGGTGCTGTTCACCAAGGTCGTGCTGGCGCTGATGCTGGGACGGGACGCGGCGGCCTACCTCGACGCCCAGCGGGCCGCGCACCTGCAGCGGATGCGGGAGCTGACCGAGGTCAAACGGTCGGGTCCCCTCCTCGACAAGCTCCTGGCCGACCACGCCATGTTCCACCTGGAGGCCGATCTGCGCTGGATCGACCTGACCGCGGCCCGCCTTGGCGCGCTGGCCTCGGAGGTCGAACGATGACGGGACCGGTACTCGTCGAGGCGCGGGAGGCCACGTTGTCGTTCGGGCAGACGCCCGCGCTGCGCGGGGCGAGCCTGGCGGTGTCCGCCGGCGAGATCCTCGCGATCATGGGGCCGAGCGGATCGGGCAAATCGACGCTGCTGCACTGCCTGGCCGGGATCCTCACACCGGACTCCGGAGAGATCCGGTTCGATGGGCGGCGGCTGGACACACTGCGCGAGAAGCAGCGCAGCGCGCTGCGGCGGGAGCGGTTCGGGTTCGTCTTCCAGTTCGGCCAGCTCGTACCCGAACTGACCGCCGAGGAGAACGTCGCCATGCCGCTGCTGCTGGACGGCGTCCGCCGGGCGCGGGCGCTGGCCGAGGCCCGCTCGTGGTTCGGCAGGCTCGGCCTGGACGGCCTGGAACGCCGGCGGTCTGGAGAGCTGTCCGGAGGGCAGGCGCAGCGGGTCGCCCTGGCCCGCGCCCTGGTCGCCGGGCCCGACGTGCTGTTCGCCGACGAACCGACCGGGGCGCTGGACTCGCTGACCGGAGAACACGTCATGGATCTGCTGGTGACCGCAGCCCGCGAGCAGGGCACCACCGTCATCATCGTCACCCACGAGGCGCGGGTGGCGGCGTGCGCGGACCGTGAGGTCGTCGTCCGCGACGGCAGGGTCACCTCCCTGACCACGGTCGCGTCATGATCCGGCTCGCACTGCGGCTGACGCTGGCCGGCGGCCGGGAGGCGGCGATCCGGCTCACCGTCATCGCCGCCGCGGTGGCCCTGGGAGCCGGCCTGCTCCTCGGCTGCCTGGCCGGCATCAACGCGACCACGACCCAGAACGCCCGCAACGCCTGGCTCAACACCGAGACGGGCACGCCCGGCACCGCGGACCCGCTGTGGTGGCTGCTGCGCGCCGACACCTTCGACGGCGAGACCATCGGCCGGGTGGACGTCGCCGCCACCGGGCCGGACTCACCGGTCCCGCCCGGCCTCACGCGGCTGCCGGGACCGGGGGAGTACTACGTCTCCCCGGCGCTCGGCGCGCTGCTGCGCACCGTCCCGGCGGCCGAACTCCGCGACCGGTTCCCCGGACGGCAGTCCGGCACCATCGGCCGTGCCGCGCTGCCCGGCCCGGACTCGCTGATCGTCATCGTCGGCCGCAGCCCCGAACAGCTCGCACGGGTCCACGGGGCCGAACGCGTCACCGCGATCTCGACGCTCTCGCCGAGCGGCTGCTCCGGCGCCAACTGCACGGTCCGCACCGGGATCAACGCCAACGGGATGGCCCTCATCCTGTCGGTCGTCGCGGTCGCGCTGATCTTCCCCGTGCTGATCCTGATCGGGACGGCCACCCGGCTGTCGGCGGCGCGGCGCGAACAGCGGTTCGCCGCGCTGCGGCTGGTCGGGGCCGGCCCCGGACAGATCTCGGTGATCTCGGCGGTCGAGTCGACGGTCGCCGCGGCCATCGGCGCCGCGGCCGGGTTCGGGTTGTTCTTCCTGTGCCGTCCGCTGCTGGCCGGTATCGACCTGACCGGAACGCGGTTCTTCGTCGCGGACCTGTCACTCGGGTGGCCGGACGTCCTGCTCGTCGCAGCGGGGGTGCCCGCCGGAGCGGCGGTCGCCTCCTGGATCTCGCTGCGCCGGGTGCGGATCTCACCGCTCGGCGTCACCCGGCGGGTCACGCCCAAGCCACCGCGCGCCTACCGGGTGATCCCGCTGGCCGCCGGACTGGGCGAGCTGGCGTACTTCATCGGCCGGGTGCCCGAGAGCACGAACGGGCAGGTGCTGGCCTTCGCCTCCGGGGCACTGCTGGTGCTGGCCGGACTCGTGATCGCCGGGCCGTGGCTGACGATGGTCGGCGCCCGCGCCATGGCACGGCGCACCGGCCGGCCGGCCCTGCTCATCGCGGGGCGCCGCCTGGCCGACGACCCCAGGGGCGGATTCCGCTCGGTCAGCGGGCTGGTACTCGCCCTGTGCATCATGAGCGCGACCGTCGGCGTCATCACCGCGATGGTCGCCGAACGCGGCCTGACGACACCGAGCGCCGCGGCCGGCGACGCCCTCGTCGCGGAACTCTCCACCGGCGAACAGGGAGGACCGGCGGCGCCCGCGCTCCCCGACGGGACCGTGGCCCGGCTCCAGGCGGTACCCGGCGTCCGGGGAGTCACCGCGATCCACACCAATCCGCTCGGCACCGCCGACCCGGCCTGGGGCGATCCCGCCCTGCACGGGCCACCGCAGCCGGCCGGCCTGGCATCGTGCGCCCAGCTGGCCGCCATGCCGGTGTTCAGTACCTGCCGGGACGGCGCCGAGGCCGCTTCGGTCACCCCGAACTTCCTGCACTTCGGCGGTTACGGCCTCGAGGACTGGCCCGAGACGTGGCCCACCGCGGCGATCTCCGCCGACCGGCTCCGGGAGCTACCGGTCCAGCGGATCGTCGTGGCCACCGACGGATCGACCGCGGCGATCGAGCAGGCGCGCACCATCCTCGCGACCGCCTTCCCCGACACCCGCCCGCCCATCACCATCGCCGAGGAGCGGAGCTGGTCCATGCGGGAGCTGGCCGCCTTCCAGCAACTGGCCTCCATCATCATGCTGCTCAGCTTCCCCATCGCCGGTTGCAGCCTGGCGGTGAACGTGGCAGGCGGGCTCAACGACCGCAAACGCCCCTTCAGCCTGCTGCGCCTGACCGGCGTGCCGCTCGGCGTCCTGCGCGGCACGGTGCTCCTCGAAAGCGCGGTCCCGCTGCTGGCCGTGGCCGCCGTCGCGATCGGCACCGGCTTCCTGGCCGCCCACCTGTTCCTCAAAGCCCAGTTCGACTACTCGCTCCAACCACCCCACGCCGGCTACTACCTGACCGTCACCGCGGGCCTGGCCCTCGCCCTGGCCGTCATCGCCTCCACCCTCCCGCTCCTCAGACGGATCACCGGCCCGGAGACCGTCCGCAACGAGTAACCCGGGAGAGCGCCACCGCTCCCCATCGGCGGGAGGCCGGGCGGTTCCCATTAATCTCCGTCCCGGGTGTCGAGAATGCGGCGCCGGCTCCGTCCCAGGGGCGGAGCGGCCACGACGGGCCGCGCGGCGAAGAAGGGGAACCACGATGAAATACCTGCTCCTGAAGCACTACCGGGGTGGCCCGGCCCCCGCCGTCGACTGCGGGTCGATGGACCAGTGGACGCCGGAGGAGGTCGACGCGCACGTGCAGTTCATGCACGACTTCGCCGCACGCCTGGAGGAGAAGGGCGAGTTCGTCGACAGCCAGGCACTGGCGCCCGAGGGCACGTTCGTGCGGTACGACGGCGAGGGGCGCCCACCGGTGACCGACGGTCCGTTCGCCGAGACGAAAGACCTCATCGCGGGCTGGATGGTCATCGACGTGGACTCGTGGGATCGCGCGGCCGAGCTGGCCGGGGAGCTGTCCGCCGCTCCCGGGCCCCGCGGCGAGCCGATCCACGAGTGGATCGAGGTCCGGCCGTTCCTCACCGCGCCGCCCACGGTCACCGAGTGAACGAGCCGCTGCTGCGGGAGCTCGTACCCGCGGTGATCGGTGTCCTCGTCCGTCGCGGAGCCGACTTCGCGGCGGCCGAGGACGCCGTGCAGGAAGCCCTGATCCGGGCGCTGGACACCTGGCCGGACGACCCGCCGCACGACCCGAAGGCATGGCTCGTCGCGGTCGCGTGGCGCAAGTTCCTCGACGCCGCCCGCGCCGAGGCGTCGCGGCGGGGGCGGGAACTCGCCGTGCAGGTCGAGCC
>JAFACJ010000608.1 GCA_023425615.1 Actinomycetes bacterium | reverse complement strand
GGGTCCATGGTGGTGGACCACAGCTCGTCGGCGTTCATCTCGCCCAGGCCCTTGAAGCGCTGGACGCCGTCGCTGGAGCGCGGGTCGCGCTTGCCGGCCGCCATGCCGGCCTCGATGACCTGGTCGCGCTCCCGGTCGGAGTAGACGTAGTCGTAGTCGGTGCCGGTCCGGTTCCACTTGATCTTGTACAGGGGCGGCTGGGCCAGGTAGACGTGGCCCGCCTCCACCAGCGGCTTCATGAAGCGGAACAGCAGGGTCAGCAGCAGCGTGCGGATGTGCTGGCCGTCGACGTCGGCGTCGGCCATCAAGATGATCTTGTGGTACCGCAGCTTGGTGATGTCGAACTCATCGTGGATGCCCGCGCCGAGAGCGGTGATCATCGCCTGGACCTCGGCGTTCTTGAGGACCTTGTCGATGCGCGCCTTCTCGACGTTCAGGATCTTGCCGCGGATCGGCAGGATGGCCTGGAAGCGCGGGTCGCGGCCGCCCTTGGCCGAGCCGCCGGCCGAGTCGCCCTCGACGATGTAGATCTCCGACTCGCCCGGGTCGGTGGACTGGCTGTCGCTCAGCTTGCCCGGCAGCGACGTGGTCTCCAGCAGGCTCTTGCGCCGGGTGAGGTCACGCGCCTGGCGTGCGGCGATCCGGGCGCGGGCCGCCTGCGACGCCTTGTTGATGATCTCCTTGGCCTCGCCGGGGTTGGCGTCGAACCAGGCGCGCAGGAAGTCGTTGCAGGTCTTCTGCACGAACGACTTGGCCTCGGTGTTGCCGAGCTTGGTCTTGGTCTGGCCCTCGAACTGCGGGTCGGAGAGCTTGATCGAGATGATCGCGGTCAGACCCTCGCGGACGTCCTCGCCGGTGAGGTTCTCGTCCTTCTCCTTCAGCAGCTTCTGATCGCGCGCGTAGCGGTTGACGATGCTGGTGAGCGCCGACCGGAAGCCCTCCTCGTGGGTGCCGCCCTCCGCCGTGTTGATCGTGTTGGCGAAGCTGTGGACGGACTCGGAGTAGGCGCCGGTCCACTGCATCGCGATCTCCACCGCGATGCCCTGGCCCTCGGCCTCGAAGTCGATGATCGTGTTGTGGACCGGCTCTTTCTTGGCGTTGATGTGCCGGACGAAGTCGGAGATACCGCCCTCGTACAGATAGGTGACGGTGAACGGGTCGCCCTCGTCCGTCTCATGGCCGGGCCGCTCGTCGATCAGGGTGATGGACAGGCCCTTGTTGAGGAAGGCCATCTCCTGGAAGCGGCGGCTGAGCGTCTCGAAGCTGTACTCGATGGTCTCGAAGATCGAGTCATCCGCCCAGAACGTGACGGTGGTGCCCGTCCGCGAGGTCTCCTCGTCCTTGGACAGGGGAGCCCGCGGGACGCCCTGCTCGTACTGCTGCCGCCAGATGTGGTCCTCGCGGCAGACCTCCACCTCCAGCCGGGTGGACAGCGCGTTCACCACGGCCGCGCCGACACCGTGCAGACCGCCGGAGACCGCGTAGGACTGGCTGTCGAACTTGCCGCCCGCGTGCAGCGTGGTCAGCACCAGCTGGACGGCGGGCACCTGCTCGACCGGGTGCAGCCCGACCGGGATACCGCGCCCCTCGTCCAGGACGCTCACCCCGCCGTCCGCGCGCAGCGTCACGACGATCTTGTCGTTGTATCCGGCGAGGGCCTCGTCCACCGCGTTGTCGACGATCTCGTAGACCAGGTGGTGCAGCCCCCGCTCACCGGTCGAGCCGATGTACATGCCAGGGCGCTTGCGTACCGCTTCCAGGCCCTCGAGGACAGTGATGGAACTAGCGTCGTACGACAAAGGGAAGCCTCCTGCCGGGGACACCCACCACTTGCGCATGCCCCGTACACGCGATTTTGGTCAAAACACAGTTGGAACTCTGAGGGCGACCGCATCATGTCCAATACAGATCGCCACGTTACGGTGCAGTGCCCTGGACCCTCTGTCAGTCTACCGGGTCAGGGGGCGAAAGTTGCCAGTGACCGGCGCTGAGGGCAAATCTGGCGGCCCGGTGGACGGGAACTGACATCCCCCTACCGACCCCGGGGGGTACTGGCGCGTACGTGGCGCTTGACAAACGCTCCCGGTCGTCCCCGAAAGCCTTAACGGACACGCCACTGACCGGGCTTGCGCGCCGCCTGCGGACCCACCACCTTCACCCGGCTGACCGTGCCGTCCCCCAGCTCCTCGTTCAGCCTGCGGACGAGCTGCCCGGCCAGCAGCCGCACCTGCTGCGCCCAGGCGGGGGAGTCGCACGCCACGACGAGCTCGCCGTCCTCGAACGTGCCGGGCCTGGTGTGCTCGGCCAGGTCCCGGCCGACCAGGCCCTCCCAGTTGCCGAAGACACCGCCGAGGGCGGCGCGCTCCTCCCAGCCGCGGTCGGCCAGGAGCTGCTTGATGCCGGCGCCGAACGACTGGGGGCCTCCCCCGCGGCGGGGATCGCGGCCCGGCTCGGCCTTCGGGCGGCGACGGCGCTGCCCGGGGACCGACTGGCGCTTGGCGGCGTCCGCCCTGGCCTGGGCGAGCGCCTCCCGCGCCAGCTCGATGCCCGTCTTGGGCTTCTGCTCATCCTCCGACACGGCCGACCTCCCCTGCTGCGACGTTATAGGAGGCCCCCGACAGTTCCGGAGGGACGTCCTCGGGGACCGCCGCGGTGATCAGCACCTGCTCGGCGGGGGCGACCATCTCCGCCAGGCGGCGCCTGCGGCCGGAGTCCAGCTCGGCGAAGACGTCGTCGAGGATGAGGACCGGGTCGTCGCCGTCGGCGCGCAGCAGCTCGTAGGCGGCGAGCCGCAGCGCCAGCGCGAACGACCATGACTCGCCGTGGCTGGCGTACCCGCGGGCCGGGAAGTCGCCGAGCTTGAGCAGGAGCTCGTCACGGTGCGGGCCGATCAGGCTCGTCC
>JAFACJ010000540.1 GCA_023425615.1 Actinomycetes bacterium | reverse complement strand
GGCCGGGATACCCGGCCCGGCCCCGCCGTGGTGGTGCCCCGGCGGTCTCAGTCGGCGCCGAGATAGCTGTCGAAGATGTCGCTGTCGAGCAGTTCGCCCGGCTCGCCGTCGTAGGCGATCCGGCCGCGTCGCAGCACGTACGCGTGCGTCGCCAGGTGCAGCACCCGCTGCACGAACTGGTCCACGACCAGCAGGGCGACACCCCGCCCCGCGAGGTCCTCCAGGAACGCGAACACCTCGTCGACGATCACCGGGGCGAGGCCGAGCGACGCCTCGTCGACCAGGACCGCCGCGGGGTCGCGCAGGAGCGCCTGCGTCATGGCCAGCATCTGCTGCTGGCCCCCGCTGAGGGTGCCCGCGATCTGGCTCAGGCGGTCCTTCAGCACCGGGAACGCCTCCACCGACCGCTCGACGGCAGCGGCCGCGTCACGGGGCGCGGCCTGGAGGGCGAGGTTCTCCCGCACCGTGAGGTTGCGGAAGATCCCGCGTCCTTCGGGGATGAAGCACAGCCCCCGTCCGGTGCGCCGGTGGGGTGGAAGGCCGCTGACGTCGTCGCCCAGGAGCTCGACCCGGCCGGACTGGAGGGGGTTCAGGCCCGCGGCGGTGCGCAGCAGGGTCGACTTGCCGGCGCCGTTGGCGCCGAGCAGGCCCACCACCGCTCCCTTGGGCACGGTCAGCGAGACCCCGTGCAGGACGGTGGTCCCGCCGTAGCCCGCCCGCACGTCGTGCAGCGTGAGCGCCGCGGTGGCGGCCTCGCCGGATGCGCCGGTCATGCCTGGGCCTCCTGGACTTCGTCGATGTTCCCCAGATCCCCTTCGCCCAGGTACGCCGAGCGCACCACCTCGGAGGAGCGCACCTGCTCCGGGGCGCCCTCGAACAGCAGCTCGCCGAAGTCGAGGACGTAGATGTAGGAGCAGACGCGCATCACCAGGGACATGTCATGCTCGACCAGCAGGATGCCGACTCCGCGCTGCCGGACGACCTCCTGGAGCACACTGCCGAACTGCGCTGTCTCCTCGTGGTCGAGACCGGAGGACGGCTCGTCCAGCAGGAGCACGTCGAACCGCCCCGCCAGGCACCGGGCCAGCTCCACCAGGCGGCGTTCGCCCGTGGAGAGCTCACCGGCGGGCCGGTCGGCCAGATGGGCGATGCCGCACAGCCGCATGGCGTCGGCGGCGGCGGTGAGGGTCTCCCTCCGCCGAGCGCGCGAGGCCGCCAGCTGCGCCCACGGACGGGAGCCCGCCAGGCCGCTCTCATGGCCGAGCGCGACGTTGTCGGCGACGCTCAGCGAGTCGCACAGGTCCATGATCTGGAAGGTGCGGCCCACTCCGGCGCGCCCGCGGGCGGCGGGTGACGTCCGGGTGATGTCGCGGCCACGCAGGGAGATCCGTCCCGAGTCCGGCTTGATCAGGCCGGTGCCGGCGTTGAACGTGGTGGTCTTGCCCGCGCCGTTGGGGCCGATCAGGCCGGTGATGCACCCGGTGGGCGCGTGCAGGTCGACCCCGTTGACGGCGGTGACGCCGCCGAAGCGCACGGTCAGCCCGCTGACCCGCAGGCCCTCGCCGGGCTGGTGTTCGAGGATCTCCGGAGCGTCCTGCGCGGAGGCGCCGGTGGTGTGGCGGCCATACCGCCCCCCCCCCCCCACGCCTTACAGGGCGGCGCGAAGGCGTGCGGGGGCGGGCGGAGTGCCGCCGGCCATGGCGACCTGGAGGGCGAAGAGGCCGAAGGCGGCGTTGAGCCAGTAGCCGGCGTCGGCGTCGGGGAAGTAGCCGGGGATGATCGCGGTCACCATGCCCATGAGCACCGCGTACCAGGGCTCCGCGAACGGGGCGAGGGCCAGCGACACCAGGAGGATGATCGAGAAGAACGACGAGTAGTGCGGATCGGTCGTCCCGGCCGAGTGCAGCGTCGTCCCGTAGAGGATGCCCGAGACACCGGCGAAGAACGCCGAGAGGCAGAAGACGAGGAGCTTGGTGACGTTGACGCTCAGGCCCGCCGTGGACACGGCGACCGGCGCCTCGGCCATGCCGCGCAGCATGCGGCCCAGCCGCGCGCTCTGCACGGCGGCGATGGCGGCTCCGATCACCACCACCAGCGCCAGGACCAGGTAGTAGAAGCTCTGGTCGTCCTCGGCGAAGGAGGGGCGTGGCATCTCCCTGCCGCTGCTCAGCGGGGTGAACATCCAGTTCAGCGGATACAGCAGGCGCTCCACCATGATGCCGAAGCCCAGCGTCGCCAGGGCGAGGAAGAGGCCCGAAAGACGGATCGCGGGCAGGGCGATGACCGCCCCGGCGGGGACGACGATCAGCGCGCCCAGGACCAGGGCCACCGGCCACGGCAGACCGTGGTCCACGGCGAGCTGGGAGAAGGCGACCGCGCCGATCGCGCCGAACGCGGCATGGCACAGCGAGACCTGTCCCGAGGTGCGCACCAGCAGGCCGAGGGACAGGAACATCACGACCTGGGTGAGCCCCACGATGTAGAACGTCAGCTTCGTCCCGGCGAAGGCGGGAACCGCCGCCAGCAGGGCCACCACCACGAGGGCGGTGATGAGCCGCACCCGTCCGGGGGCCCGCCACTGCGAGGGCGGACGGTGCTCGACGTGGGAGGGCGGGGCGAGCCTGCGCCGCGGTGTCAGCAGCAGCGCCGCCACCAGGATGACGAACGGCAGGCTGGAGGGCAGGCCGGACAGCCAGCCCACGTCGATCAGGTACAGCTTGGTGACGTCGCTGGCCACGCCCAGCACGAGCCCGCCGAGGAAGGTCAGCGGGATGCTGGTGAACGCGCCCATCGCGGCGGCGCCGAACGCGGTCACCACCAGGAAGGTCAGGCCGATCGGCTCCAGCCCCACCAGGGGCAGCAGCAGGACGCCGGACAGCGCGGCGAAGGTCGAGCCGATCAGCCACGCGATCCGCCGCACCCGGACCGGGCTGGTGCCCTTGACGTCCAGCAGTTCGGGGTCGTCGACCACGGCGCGCATCGCCAGCCCGGTCCGGGTGAACCGGAACAGCGCCCACAGGGCGGCGACCGCGACCAGCGCGATCGCCGCCGTGAAGACGTACTTGTAGGCGACGTTGACCGAGCCGACGGCGAAGGACTCCTCGGCCTTGGGCAGGAAGCTGTCCACCGTGATGGCGTCGGGGCCGTACTTGACCGTCCCCAGCCCCTGCACCAGGAGGATGAGCCCGGCGGTGCCGACGATCTTCATGGGGACGCGCTGCGGCGCCAGCCGCCGCGCGATCAGCTCCATGGCCAGCCCCATGAGGGGTCCGGCCAGCAGGACGGTCACCGCGGCGGACGCCTGCCAGCCGAGGCCCTGGTCGATGTGCAGCCAGTAGAAGAGGTAGGCCGCGACGGTGGCCAGAGCGCCATGGCCGAAGTTGAAGATGCCGGACGTCTTGTAGGTGACGACCAGCCCGGTGCCGATGAGCCCGTACACCGAGCCGATCGCCAGCCCGCTCACGATGAAGGGGATGAGGTCGTTCATGCCGCGTCCTCTTAGCCGGCCTTGGGGGCTGCCATGCAGTCGGACTTCAGCGTGCCGGAGCCGACGCTGTTGCCGGACGGGCCCGAGAGCGGAGCGCTGCTGAACTCGCCGTTCTCCAGCTTGTACAGCCACAGGCAGTTGATGGCGGGCCCCGGCTCGCCCTCGGTGTAGGTCACCTTCTGGGCGAGCAGGCCGCCGAGGTCCTCGTCCTTGATCGAGTGGAGTCCGGAGACGAGGTCCTTGCGGGTGGGAGCGTCACCGAGGTTCGCGGCCGCCTTGCGGGTCATCTCCAGGGCCGACCAGACCGAGGTGGCGCCGGGGTTGGCGTAGTCGGCCTCGGGCGCGTACTTCTTCATGGTGTCGCGGTACTCCTTGACGGGCGCGTCCTCGGCCCACCAGGGGAAGCCCTGGATCCCGCCGCTGAGCTTGATGCCGGGAGTCCGGGTGAGGTCGGCGTTGACCGCGCCGGCGGTGGCGCCGAAGAACCCCTGGTAGCCCTGTGCCTTGCAGTCGGAGATGAGCTTGCGGCCCGCCGCGGGGGCGACCGAGAGCTGGATGAGGGTGGCGCCGGCGTTCTTCAGTTTCAGGCACTCGGCCGTGTAGTTGGGTGCCGTGGTCGACACGGCGACCGAGCCGACGTACTGGACGCCCTCCTGCTGCGAGGCAGGGCCGTAGAGCACCGTGGCCTCCTTGCAGGCCGCGACCTCCGCGCAGTAGACGGAGGCCCACTTGGTGGCGCCGACGGACTTGGCCGCGGCGAACTGGGCGACCACCGTGCCGGGGAACGCCTGCGGGCCGGTGGGGAAGTAGTTCGGCTGCGCGGTCCAGATCTTGGTCTGGTACCCGGTCGCGCCGATGACCGCGACCTCCTGACCGCCGAGCACACCCGCTATGGCCTGCTCGGTGTTGGAGGACTGGGGGGTGATCGACAGTATCTGCGGATCGGCGAGGAACTCCTTGGCGACGGACGTCGCGGTGGCGGCGTCGCCCTTGTCGTCCTTGACGATCACGCGGACCGGGTGCCCGGCGATGCCGTCGCCGGCGTTGACGCGCTTCTGCCAGGCCAGCGCGACGTCCGCGGCGCTCTTGTCCGAGGAGGAGGTGTTCCCGGTCTGCCCGACGATCAGCCCGATCTTGATCTCGGACTTGGTGAGGGCCGGGTTGGCGGCGGCGGACTCCGTGTCGTCGTCCGAGCCGCCGCAGCCGGCCAGGACGAGCGCGGCCGCGCCCAGCCAGGCGGTTCCGAGCAGGCGCAGTGATCTGGTCATCAGGTGGCTCCTTGGGAGGGGGACCG
>JAFACJ010000492.1 GCA_023425615.1 Actinomycetes bacterium | reverse complement strand
GTCCCGCGGGGCCCGGCGGGCCCTCAAGGGCTCACAGGAAGGTCCGCCCCTCACCGCGGTAGGTGGGGACGGTGCCGGCGACGCGCTCGCCCGTCACCAGATGAACGGCGTCGAACCGCTCGCACAGCTCGCCGGCCTTGGTGTGCCGGAACCACACGCGGTCCCCGACCTCCAGTCCCGCGGCGGCGGCCCCCACGAGCGGGGTCTGCACCTCGCCCGCGCCCTCGGTCCCGGTGTAGCCGAGCCCGGCCGGCAGGTAGGGCTGGGGCAGGCGCAGCGCGTCGGCGGGTCCCGAGGCCAGATAGCCGCCGCCCAGGCAGGTGACGGTGTTCGGGCCGGGACGGCGCACGACGGGCAGCGCGAACAGGGCCGCGGGGGTGGCCTTGAAGGCGCTGTAGTGGTCGAACAGATGCGGCTGGAACAATCCCGACCCGGCGGCGACCTCGGTGACCGCCTTCTCCGCCGACGTCCACTCCAGGCTGCCGGTGCCGCCGCCGTTGACGAACTCCAGGTCGGCGATCGCGCGGACGGCGCGCACGATCTCGCCGCGCCGCCGTGCCAGCTCGATCCGGGAGCGCGCCTGCATCGCCTTGATGGCCAGGGCGCGGGCAGGCCGCCCCGCCGGGGTGTCGCCCACCCCGGCGATCTGCGACTCATAGCCCATCAGCCCCACCAGCCGCAGATGCGGCAGTTTGGCGATCTCCTCGGCGAAGGCGGCGGCCTGCCCGGGGGTGGCCAGGGGGGAGCGGCGCGCGCCGATCCTGACCCGGCCGCCGAGCGCGGGGTAGGCGGCGTCCATGTCCAGGCAGACCCGGACGGGGTGGCCGCCGGAGGGGATGAGCTCCAGGTGCTCGACGCAGTCGACCATGATCGTGATGGTGCGGGCGGCGTGCTCGTCCCGGGTGAGGGCGAGCAGCGCGGCGCGGTCGACCGTGGGATAGGCGACGAGGATGTCGTCGCTGGTGCGGTGGCCGGCCAGCCAGAGCGCCTCGGGCAGGGTGAAGGCCATGATCCCGGCGAAGCCGTCCATGGCCAGCACCTCCTCCAGCAGGGCGCGGACCCGCACCGACTTGCTGGCCACCCGGATCGGCTTGCCGTGCGCCCGCTCGACCAGCGCGGCGGCGTTGGCGCGGAAGGCCGCCAGGTCGACGATCGCGAACGGGGGGTCGAGCTCCGCGGTCGCGAAGTCGTAGCGCGCCTTCAAGTCCATACTAAAACTCTGCCATAGAACGGTAAACATGAAAAGCCTTCATGTCTGCCCGGATCCGTTCAGGCGGAGGAGAAGAACTCCCAGAGGCGGGCGGCCGTCCCCTCCGGCCAGACATGCCCGCCGCCGTGCGGGCACAGCCGCACCGTGGCCTTCCCCCGGCTCGTCCGGCAGGAGCCGTCGCGGCGGAGCCCGCCGAGGCCGTCCGCCTTCAGCCAGAAGTCCACGGCGTGGGAGACGGGGGCGAAGGGGCGCTCGTCGTTGAAGTCGCGCCGCCCGCCGCCCCGGTAGGGGACGGAGCCGTCGGCGCGGCCGTGGACGATCATCACGGACACCGGCCGGTCGGGATCGCAGTCGATGATCAGGGAGGCCGAGACGACGCCGATGGCCTTCACCCGGCCGGGGCCCTCGCACGCCATCCGGTAGGCCATGCCGCCTCCGTTGGAGAAGCCTGCGACGTAGACCCGCCCGGGATCGGCGACCTTCGCCTCGACCAGCCGGTCGATCAGCGCGGTGAGGAAACCGGTGTCGTCGATGCGGGCGAGCTTGGCGGGGCCGCAGCAGGGGCCGGCGTTCCAGCTGAACATGAAGCCCTCGGGGTAGGCGACGAGGAACCCCTTCCGGTCGGCGACCTCGTCGAAGCCGCTGAGCGACTCGAACTTCTCCGCGTTGGAGGCGCCTCCGTGCACGGCCAGCACCAGCGGGAGCGGTTCGGCCGACCGGCGCAGCCTCGGCGGGACGCGCAGCCGGTACTCACGGTGGCCGGGGGTGCCGACGTCCAGTTTCAGCTTGTGGGTGCCGGCCTTCGTGGGGATGCCGTCCTGCTCGGCGGGGCGCGTCGGCCGGCTCGGCGAGGACGGTGACGACGACGGCGACGACGGCGAGGGGCGCGGCTCGGTGCCGGTGCCCTGGCACCCGCATATCACTACGAGCAGTAGCAAAATCCCCAAAAACCGACGCATGCCCTTGAATTTAGGCTCCTCGCGGTCCGCATAAACTTCAAGCCCAACGCCCGTCCGGACCGGGACGACGGCGCCCCGCCGAAGGTGAAGAGTTGAGCTACATCCTCACGCTGTCCTGCCCCGACCGCCCCGGCATCGTCGCCGCGGTCTCCGGCCTGCTGGCCTCCCGCCAGTGCAACATCCTGGAGAGCCAGCAGTACGGCGACCAGGACACCGGACGGTTCTTCCTGCGCGTCCAGTTCACCGCGCGAGAGGAACTGGAGGAGCTCCAGGCGCTGTTCGCGCCCATGGCGCAGGAGTTCGCCTTCGACTGGCACCTCGGCGACGCGGCGACCCGCATGAAGGTGCTGATCATGGTCTCGAAGGAGGGGCACTGCCTGAACGACCTGCTCTTCCGGGTGCGTTCGGGGCTGCTGGACATCGACGTCGTCGCGGTCGTCTCCAACCACCCCGACCTGCGGCCGCTCACCCAGTCCTACGGGATCGACTACCACCACCTGCCGATGTCCATGGGCAAGGCCGCGCAGGAGACCGAGGTGGTCACCCTGGTCCAGCACTACGGCGCCGACCTCGTGGTGCTCGCCCGGTACATGCAGATCCTCTCCGACGACCTGTGCGCCAAGCTCCAGGGGCAGGTGATCAACATCCACCACTCGTTCCTGCCGTCCTTCAAGGGCGCCAAGCCCTACCACCAGGCGCACAAGCGCGGTGTGAAGCTCATCGGCGCCACCGCCCACTATGTGACGCCCGACCTGGACGAGGGGCCGATCATCGAGCAGGAGGTCTCCCGCGTCGACCACACCCACACGCCCGAGGACCTGCGCCGCGTCGGCCGCGACATGGAGTGCCTGGCCCTGGCCCGCGCCGTCCGCTGGCACGCCGAGTACCGGATCCTGCTGAACGGCGAGAAGACCGTCGTCTTCCGCTGAGCGGCACGGGGAATGTCGGTGGCGCTTGTTAACGTCACGGCATGAGGGATCTGCCGATGTTCGCCTTCCCGTCCCAGGCCGCCTTCGAGGAGTGGCTGGAGGTCGAGCACGAAGTCTCGCCGGGACTGTGGCTGAAGTTCGCCAAGAAGGGGTCGGGCGTGGAGTCCGTCACCTACCCCGAGGCACGGGACTCGGCCCTGTGCTTCGGCTGGATCGACGGGCAGAAGGCGTCACTGGACGAGGTGTACTGGCTGCTGCGGTTCACCCCCCGCACACCGCGCAGCAAGTGGTCGCAGATCAACTGCGAGCGCGTCGCGGAGCTGACGGAGCTGGGGAGGATGCGGCGGGCGGGGCTGGTCCAGGTCGAGCGGGCCAAGGCGGACGGAAGGTGGGAGCGCGCCTACGCCTCGCCGAGGAACGCCGAGGTGCCCGAGGACCTCCAGAACGCGCTGGACGCCGACCCGAGGGCGGCCGAGGCCTTCGCCGAACTGGACGGCCGCAACCGCTACGCGATCCTCTACCGGATCGGCGACGCCAAGCGGCAGCAGACGCGCGCCGCCCGGATAGCGAAGTTCGTTGCGATGCTGAGTGAAGGCGAGAAGCTCTATCCCTGACCCGGTCGGGCAGGGGGGAAGATCACCGAGAGTCGCGACTCGGTTACTGTTCCCCTATGGGGGAGACGCTGGTCACGGAGCTGTTCGGGGATTCGGCACGCCGCCGCGCGGCGCGCCGGCGCACGGCCGGGGAGTTCCGGAAGGAACGGACGGCCACCGAGCTGACCGTCGCCGCCGCGATGGCGGTGTTCGGGGGGA
>JAFACJ010000788.1 GCA_023425615.1 Actinomycetes bacterium | reverse complement strand
GCCAGGGCCACCCTGATCAAGGATCTGATCGTCGTCGCCAGCGGCATCAGCACCACCTGCACCTCGGCCACCCTCACCGGCAGCGTCGACTCCGACGGCAACCCGCTGAGCATGTCCTCGGCGACGGTCGGCGGCTGCTCGGGCTTCGCCTCGAACGTCACCTTCCTGAACCTGCCGTGGAGCGGCGTCGTCGTCTACTCCCCCGACGGCATCCGCAACCGCGACGGGTACCTCACCCTCAACGGCTTCAGCGTGCGGGCGACCGTCCTCGGTTTCATCCAGTGCACCTACGGCGGCAACGCCACGGCGGACGGGTACAACCCGACCAACGCCGGCCGGCCCGTCACCACCAACAACCAGGCCCAGGTCAACATGGCCGGAATCACGATCAACAAGACCGCGGGCGGCGGCGCGTGCCCCGGCAGCGCCAGTGTCACACAGGGCGCCTTCCAGCTCATGGGCGAAGGCTCCACCCCCGGCGTCTACAACGTGCCCCTCGACCTGGACGGCACCTACCCCTGATCCCCGCACCGGTGATCACGTGACCGGGGCCGTCTCCGCCCATTGGAGCTGGGCGGGGGCGGCCCCGCCGTTTCTCGTGGTTCGGTCAGTACTCACCACTTCGAAATTATTGCTTTATGACAAGCGCATGACGTATGTCACAATCCGGCCATACAAGGAATATGACTTATCTTGACGGCCGATCACGGCCTACCTAACGTCGCGATGGCATTGCCAACGCGACATAAGGAGATGCCCGTGTCACGTATCGGTCGGCTGGCGGGGCTCACCGGAGCCACCGTCCTCGCGCTCGCGGCGATGAGCGCGCCCGCACAGGCCGCGACCACCATCGTGGGAGTGCCCTACACCTACGATGGCGACGTCCAGGCCACTCTCATCAGCAACATCACAGTCCACACCACCCTGCTGGGCACCACGACCTGTACCTCGTCCACGCTCACGGGAAGCTCGCCCGCCAACGGCAGCTCCCTGAGCGTCAGCTCCGCGACGTTCGGCGGCTGCTCGGGGACCGGCAACCCCACACTCACCGCCGTGAACACCGGGACCTGGGGCGGCAGTGTCGTCGCCACCGCGAACGGGATCGGAACCCTCACCATCACCAACTTCACGGTGCAGGCGAACGTGACCATCCCGATCGTCAACATCAATGTCAACTGCACCTACAAGGGCACCGTCACGGCCGCCGTGTCCGGCAACAGCGTGACCAACGGCGCGGCGACGGCCGTCCTCAACACGTCCACCATCAGCAAGGACAGCGGGTCCGCCTTCTGCCCCGGCAACGCCGACCTCACCGGCGGCACCTACCGGCTCAAGGGCGACAGCGTCGGCAACGACAAGGTGTACACCAACGACCTTGACCTGCGCATCTGAGACACCGCCGCAGTGACGGCCGCATGACGCGTGCCTGTTTACGCCCATTGGAGCTGGGCGGAAACAGGCACGCTGCGATCTAGGTTAAGGGACGGGGTCCTGCCCCGCCCTCCGATGGCACTATCGCGCCGCCCTCGCGTGCCGGTCGATCCGGTCGACGAGATCCGCCCAGTCTCCGGCGCGGGCGGGGGCGTGGCCCAGGCCGGGGACCTGCTCGAACCTCGCGCCGGGGATCCGCGCGGCCATCGCACGGGCGGCCGAGGGCCTGACGAGCGGATCGGCCTCGCCGTGCAGGGCCAGGACCGGCGCCTTGATCCCGGAGATGCCGCCCGGCGGCAGATCGAACCGGCGGGCGAAGAGCTGGCGCTGGCGGGCGTGCGGGTCCGGCGGGCGGCGGTCGTAGGACTCGGTGGCCCGCTTCAGCCCCCATGCCTCGTCGTAGCCGCCGGGTGGCGCGACCATGCGGGTGACGTGCACGAGCATGCGGATCCGCTCCTCCCTGGAGTTCCCGAAGCGTTTGAACACGTGCCGGAACGGGCCGGGGAAGCGCATGTGGCGCAGTGACGCCGCGAGGAGGTTCCTGCGCATCGGCAGGGCGCCCAGGGTGGCGACGGTGCGGACGCGGTCGGGGTGCAGTAGGGCCGTGAGCTGGGCGATCCCGCCGCCCATGGACAGCCCGAACAGATGGGACGAGCTCCAGCCCAGCTCGTCCTGGAGCGCCAGCAGGTCGTCGATGAACGCTCGTGCCGAGTAGGCGGGCCTGCTGCCGGGCCCGAAGTGCGTGGACAGCCCGGCGTCGCGGTGGTCGTAGCGGACGACGTCGTATCCCCGGTCGGCCAGGGCGCGGCAGAAGAGGTCCTCATCCAGCCAGACCATCTGGCCGTCGAGGCCGCCGGCCAGGAGCATCGGCTCATCCCCCGGCTTCCCGAACCTCTCGTACGCGATGGCGACGTCGCCGTTGTGCGCCCTCTTGATGGTCTCCACGGCACCTCCTCGTTTTATAATGCACTTGCATGGTAACAAACGATGCAATGCGCGCGCATTGCCAAAGGAGACGGACTTGCCCAAGCAGGTGGACCACGAGGAGCGCCGCCGGCACATCGCCGGGGCCGTGCTGCGCCTGATCGGCACGCGGGGCATGGAGGCGGCGACCCTGCGGGCGGTGGCGGCCGAGGCCGGGGTGTCGATGGGCGCGGTGCAGCACTACTTCAAGACCAAGGAGGAGATGCAG
>JAFACJ010000221.1 GCA_023425615.1 Actinomycetes bacterium | reverse complement strand
GCTCTACATCCCCTACGGCCACACCGTCACCGTGCTCGACCAGCAGAACCTCGCCCGCCTCTCCCGGCTGGAGACGCCCTTCCCGGTCCGGCAGGCAGTGCCCTCCGGCGACCGGCTGACCCTCTGGCTCCTCGGCCCCAGGCTGCTGCAACCGCTGGACCCGCGCACCCTGCGCGCCGGAGACCCGCTGCCCGTCACCTCCGCCCGCTTCCTCCTGTTCACCCCGGACGGCACGACGGCACTGCTGCTCACCTCCCGCGACGCGGAACTGCGCGACCCGCGCACGATGGCGCGGCTCTCGTCCTTCCGCCTGCCGTGCGCGCCCACCGCACGCCCCGCTCTCACCGCCGACGGAACCCGGCTCATCACCGCGTGCGGCAGCACCCTGCTCGACATCGCCTGGTCCCGCGCCCGCTTCACCACCCGACGGCTCACCACCGCCCCCGCCGCGTTCCTCACCCCGCCCGGCGGCACGAACCTCCTGGCCGCCGCGCCCGACGGCGTCCACGTCCTGGCCGGCACCACCCTCGTCCAACGGCGCCTGATCGCCCTCCCCCACCCCGTGACCTCCCTGCTGGCAGGCCGCGGCAGGCTCTACGCCTCCGGCCCCGGCCACCTGTCCGTCCTGGAGAACCCCTCGGGCCGTGTCCTGCGCACCCGGCGCCTGACCCCCCGCTCCGCGCTCGGCGCCCTGTCCCCCGACGGCCGCACCCTGTGGTTCCACTCCCCCCACGCGGTCACCGCCCGCACCGCCCGCTCCGCCCCCCGCTCGGCGCCCCTCCCCGCCGCAGACGTGACCGCCCTCCCGTGAGGGACCGCCCGGGTGTCAGGCGCCCCGGGCGTGGACGCGGGGGGCGAGCTCGTCGATGAGGGCCTCGGTCTCGGGCTGGAGGAGGTCGAAGTCAAGGCGGCCGCGCAGTTCGTCGAGGACGGCGTGGACGGCGGTGCGGTCGCCGGTGGCGTCGGTGGCGCGCAGGAGGTCGCGCCAGAGCGACTCATCGTCGGAGGCCAGGCGCAGACCCGCGCGGGCGGCCTGGATCGCGCCGCGCGCGTCGGACTCGGCGAAGCGGATCTCCGCCAGCCGGTGCGCGGCGTCCACCACGCGTGCCGTCGTGTCGTACTCCAGCTCGTCGGTGGCCAGCCAGGAGTAGCGGCCCCTGGGGCGGCCCGACAGCAGCGGGCCCTGGACGAGTTCCAGCGCGTGCGACAGGTAGGCGGCCTCCGAGCCCGGCTCGGCGGCCGAACGCCACAGCAGGAAGCGGAAGTGCTGGAGGTCGACCCGCACCTCCGAGCCGAGCCTGAGCCTGCCGCGCTCGTCGTGGTAGAGGTTCGGGCGGCCGCGCGAGTCGCGGCCCAGCCAGTCCGAGGCCATCGCGATGGTCGCGTCGCGGACGCCCGCGGTGACACCGCGCGGCCAGACCGCGCCGCTCAGCACCGTCGGATGCGCGCCGCCGGGATGGGTGGCCAGATAGACCAGGACCTCGGCGCAGATGTCGCGGCGGGTCTCGTCGATCGGGCCCGGCGCGTCCACCTCGATCCGGCCCAGCACCCTGATGTCGGCGGCCGGACGCTCCCCCGCCGCCCCCGCGGGCTGCTCGGGCCGCAGCTCGGGCAGCGGGACGCCCTCCTGGTGCGCCGCGGCGCGAAACAGCCCGGCGACCGCGCGGTACTGCCCCTCGGAGATGCACTGCGCCTTCACCTGGAAACCCAGGACGCCGGCGTCGAGCACGCCCTCCTCGTCGATGGTCCAGTGCCAGGTGGCGTCCTCGACCGCGCCCGCCACCAGATAGCCGGCCGACAGGCGGCGGCCCGTCCTGGCCAGCGCGACCAGCCGCGCCGCGTCCGCCTTGGACGGCTGGTCGGCCATCACCAGGTAGTGCGGCATCCACGCCTCGCCGAACACCCCGCGGCACCGCCCGGTGAGCACCGAGTCGGCGCCCGCCGCCTGCAGCGCCTGCCTGACCTCCGCCGTCCGCGCCTCCAACTCGGGCAGCGCCTCGGCCAGCGACGGCACACAGCGGATCCGGTCGGGGGCGACCTGCTGGAGCTCGTGGCCGAAACCGACGAGGGTCAGCCGCATATGGTCCGACCAGCTGTTGGTGGCCAGCTCCACGGCCATCGCGGCGAGCGCCGCCTTGCGCTGCTCGGGCGGGCCGTCCACGGCGATGAGGCCGTGCGCCGCCTCCAGGTCGGCCAGCACCCTGCCGCTCTCGTTGGTGCCCAGCGAGATCAGACCGGGGTAGGGGGCGAGCACCTCGGTGAAGTCCCTGCCCTCCAGCGAGGCGAGGGAGGAGACGTGCAGCCGCCACACCTGGCCGCCGTCGTGCGCCTCCCACGGATGCGGCGGGTTCTGGTCGGCGGGAGCGATCCACAGGTCGAGGGTCTGGGCGCCGAGATGCACGCCGTAGACGGTCGGCGGGGTGCGCTGCTGGAGCGCCAGCGCCTGGGAGAGCTGGCGCAGCCCCAGATCGAGGACGCGCACGCCCTCGGCGTCGGCGCCGATCCGCAGCGCCTGCTCGGCCAGCGCGCTCTCGCCCTCCGGACGGTTGATCATGTGCCCGGCGCGGCGCCGCATCACCTGGGCGCGGCGGCGCATGCCGAGGGCGGTGAGCACGCCCGCGGCCAGCAGCGACGTCCCCGCCAGCGCCTCGGGCCAGGGGAACTGCTCCTGCGCCTGCACCTCCAGGGTGGGCGTGGGCGCCGGTGACTGCTCGGGCCGCTGCTCGGCGTGCACCTGGCCGGGCGTCTCCTGCCGCGGCGCGGGACGCGGCGCCTGCTCGCCGCGGTCCTGCGGGGCCGGCGCCTCGTTGCGGGTGCCCGTGACCGGCTTGTGCTCCCGGGGCTGGGAGGGGGAGGCCGAGGGCGGCACGGGGTTGCCGTCGCGGAAGTACTCCTGGAGCTGGGTCTTGGGGATGATCTGGGTGTGCCGGGCGTCGGCCGGCATCTCCATCACCCAGCCGGGCCGGATCAGGCTCGCCTTCTGCAGCCGGGAGCCGTCCGGCTGCACATGGCTCTTGTTCAGCTCGAAGATCTCCTTGTAGCGGCGCCCGTCGCCCAGGCACTTCTCGGCGATCTCCCAGAGGCTTTCATGGTGGCGGCCGTGCGGCGGGCGCACCGTGTAGATC
>JAFACJ010000105.1 GCA_023425615.1 Actinomycetes bacterium | reverse complement strand
GGGTCCGGCACCTTCGGCTCGGTCACCGAACTGCCGCTGTCCGAATGGCGCCGCGTCATCGACCTGAACCTGACCGGTGTCTTCCTGTCCGTCAAGCACGAGGCCCTCCGGATGGCCGACGGCGGCTCGATCGTGAACATCGCCTCGCTGAACGCGCGGCAGCCCGCGGTGGGCTTCGCCGCCTACTGCACGAGCAAGGCCGGTGTCGAGATGCTCACCAAGGTCGCCGCCATGGACCTGGCCGAACGCCGCATCCGGGTCAACGCGATCGCGCCCGGCCTCATCGACACCCCCCTCACCGCCGGTTTCAAGGGCACGCCGGTCGAGGAGGAGTACCTGGAGAACATCCTGCTGGGCCGCGGCGGGCAGCCGGGCGACGTCGCCTCGGCCGCCCTGTTCCTGGCCTCCGACGCCTCCTCCTGGATGACCGGGGACATGCTCCTGGTGGACGGCGGCGCCCACACCATGCGCTACCCCCAGATCGCCAAGCGGCTCAGCGCTCACTGACCTCACGAACGAGCAACGGCGTCGCTCGGCGCCGAGACGTGACGTCGAAGGCGCCGCCGGTCAGCGGTGCCTTCGATGCTCCCGGGCGCGTCGTCGGCGGGGTCCCGCGGGGTCCCGCCGAGGAGCACCCCGTCGGGAGGCACGGTGCTCTCCCCCGTGCCGGCGTCGTTCATCGCACTTCCTGGTCGGCGGGGCGGAACGGCAGGGTGGCGGCGGTGAGCATCCCGGTGCCCGCCGCGTCCGTCAGGCGGGCGTTGATGTCGCCGGTGGGCAGCCCGAGCCGTCCGGCGGCCACGACGACACGGCCGGTGCGGCGGGCGGTGTCGAGCCATGGCGCCGCGATGGGGCCTTCGGGGTCGGTGCCCATCCAGAACCCGCCGGGGAAGTACATCCATACGCCGCCCTCGTCGGCGGCCAGGAGCCAGGTGCCGATGTGGGGCAGGGGTCCTTCGAGGTCCTCCGGGGAGAGGGCGAGCGCGAACCCCGCCCCCAGCACGGAGGCCAGCAGCGCCGACACCTCCTCGCCCGGTTCGTTCAGCGTGCGACGGGCCGGGTCGTCGAGGAACAGCACCGGCAGGCCGCCGACCGTCAGGCCGAGCGCGAAGCGCAGATCCTGCCCCATCCGGCCGGGCGGCGGTTCTCTTCTCAGGCCGTCCATGTCCATGTCGCTCCCGTCCCAGAGCGATCCTTCTCACCCCCTCATGCCGCTGTCAAGCGGCGAAGAAGGCGCCGGTGGCGGCTTCCGCCCCGGCCGCCGACCACGGGTCACCGCGCGGGGCGCCCCGACCTGACCACCTCGATGAGGCCGGAGTCGATGAGCAGGTCGCGCAGCTGGTGCATCTGCTCGCGGAACTGCCTGCGGCCCTCCGGGCTCTCCGGTCCCCACACCCTGCCGCCCTCTCCGAGGATGCCGCCGAAGAGAAAACCGCGGAGGCTCCAGGTGAGCTGGTTGCTGAACATTCGGGAGTAGGGGTTCTGCATGATGTCCAGACCGGTGATCTCGGCTATTCGCCGGAGGACCGGGATCCGGTAGAGGTCTTCGGATCCCGCCAGGTCCACCGCGTCGCCGAGTCCTCTGTGCTGCCAGATCGCCATCTCATAGGGGTGGTCCAGATAAAAGTCGAGGGTCCCTTCGACAAAGCTCAGGAATCCGGCCTCATCGGAGGTGTACACCTCCTCCAGCCGATCGAGCATCGCACTCTGCGCCTGGCGGAAATTCTCGAGGATCTCTCGGTAGAGCCCGTTCTTTCCGCCTCGGTCGCGAATCTCCCGCGGGTCCACACCGGCGGCGTCGGCGATCATCTGCACGGATGCGATATCGTAACCGACACCGGCGAAAACGCGCAGTGCCGCTTTGCCGATCGGATCCCCCTTGGCCGAGTCATTACTGTTCTTTCCCACCATGTCTACAACCTAGAAGAGCCACCGCCACCATTTTCTCACAGCCCCATCGTGCGTCGGGAGATCTTCGATGCCCCGAATCCGCGGGACCTTTGGGATCTCCCTTTCCCTTTCCTGGCTCCGGGAGATTCCCCCGGGCACCTCACCGGACGGGCGATCCTTCGGCCGGTCACCTTCATCTCACCCTGTGTGAGCGAACCGACCAGAACCCCGATGAGCGACACCGGTCCCGCCGAGGACGGCGCGCAGGACGTCGAACGCGAACCGGACGGCACCCGCCTCGCGGAGCCGGCACCGGAGGAGCTCGCGACCCTGACGGTGCGGGAGAGAGCGGAGCTGCTGGCGCAGGAACGGCGGTTCCTGGCCGAGGAACGCGAACGCCGGCACGCCCAGCGGCACCGGCGCCTCAACACCCTGGCCATCATGCTCGGCGTCATCGTCGGGCTGGGCACCATGGCCGGCACCGCGGCGACGCTACGCGCCACCCAGCACCAACTCGGCATCGCCAGGGACGCCCAGATCAACGACCGCTACGCCAAGACCATCGAGGCCCTCTCCTCCGAGGACTCCTCCGTCCGGCTCGGCGCCCTGCACGCCCTCGGCCGTCTCATGGAGGACTCCCCCCGCGACCTCGACGCCATCACCGCCGTCCTCGTCGCCTATCTGCACCAGCGCACCTCCCGGACGGGCGAGGAGGCGCGCGCGGCGAGCGGGAGCGACCTCGAAGCCGCCATGGTCGTCCTGGCCGGCCGGCCTCGGCCCCGGCCCCTGTCCTCCCTGACCCTGCGCGACTTCTTCATGTCCGGCATCCGGCTGTCAGGCGGCGACCTGTCCGGCGCCCACCTGGGCAACGTGGACCTGAGCGACGCCGACCTCAGCGGTGTGCACCTGCACCAGGCGGATCTACAGGAGACGTACTTGCGTGATGCGAACCTCCGGGGAGCCGACCTGAGCCATGCCTATCTGCGTGAGGCGGATCTGGGCGCCGCGGACCTGCGCGGGGCGAATCTGAGCGGAGCGGACCTGGGCGGTGCGGACTTGCGCGGCGCGGCCCTGCACGGCGTGAACCTGCGCGGAGCGGACCTGAGCGGCAGCATAGAGCTGAGCGGCGGCGCCGACCTGCGCGGCGCCGTCCTGCGCGCCTCGGACCTGTACGGGGCGAACCTGCGCGGAGTGGACCTGCGCGGGACGGGACTGTCGAAGGAACAGGTCCGGGCTTTCACCGACGAGATCGACGGGCGCACCTCGTTCGGCGCGCTTCCCGAGGAGTGAGCCGGGTGACGGCCCGAGCGGGAAC
>JAFACJ010000061.1 GCA_023425615.1 Actinomycetes bacterium | reverse complement strand
CGCGCCATCCAGTCGATCAGGGACTCGCTCAGCTCGGTCGACGTCTCTCCGGTGGGCGCGGGTGTCGTCATGCTCCGGCCTTCCTCGCTCGGATCCACTCCTTCAGCGGCCAGACGTCCTGGTCCTCGCCGTGGACGGCGTGTCCCTCGACCGTCCAGAGCAGGGAGGTGTTGAGGCACAGCGAGGTGGAGCCCGGCAGGAACATCCGGCTGACCCCCTCCGCGCGGGCCTTGGTCACCCGGCCCAGTTCGTCGCGGACCTCCAGGGAGACCCCGGTGGCCCAGTTCCTGGCGGGGTCGCGTTCGACCCCCCGGCGGCCGTCCACGATGTGCGCCACCCGGCCGTCGCGCCGGACGTATCCGGTGTAGACGTGTTCGGGGCCCTCGCCGTCCGGCATGGTGTACGCCAGCAGGCTGAGCTCGGGCGAGGCCGCCCAGCTGTAGCCCACCCGGCGGTAGCCGCGTTCGTTCCGCCTCCCCCAGGAGCGGTCGCGCATGGCGTGGCAGTCGACGTCGATGCGCTCGCCGTCGAGGACGACATGCCCGGTGACCCGTCCCGTCTGGTCGTAGTGGGACGCCTTGGGATAAGGGGGTGCGCCGCGGCGCAGCGGCACCGGCGCCTCCAGCGCGTCGAAGCGCAGCCGCACCCGGGCCCGGTCGCGGTCGTCGTAGCGCAGGTCATAGGACATGCCCGGTTCGAGTGTCGCCACCGACAGGCCGGTGGGGAAGTCGATGTGCCCGGGTCCGCGGGGGGTCGGCGGTCTGAGGCGGCCGAACTGCTCGAAGAAGGGGAGGTCCCACGGATCCGTCGCGGTGGCGTCCCAGATCCACATCCCGCCGCCGGTGGAGCCCAGGGTGGCGTGGACCGACGCGTACAGCCATGCTCCCAGCCCGCGTTCGGGAACGAAGAACGAGTACCAGAAGGTCTCCGTCTGGTAGAAGTCGCCGGTGGACGGATGCAGGTCGTCGTCGGCGGGCAGGAAACGGTCCTCTTCGACGGTCAAAGCGGGCAGCCTTTCATCGGTCCGAGCGCAGGAGCAGGACGCCGGAGGGGACTCCGCCTCCGGCGGTCACGACGGCGACGCGTGCGCCGGGGACCTGGCGTCCTTCGGCCTCGCCCCTCAGCTGAAGGACGGCCTCCCGGACGAATCCGTAGCCGTGCGTCCGCCCGGCCGACAACTGGCCGCCGTGGGTGTTGAGCGGTAGAGGGCCGTCGAGGGCGATGCCGCGGCCCCGGTCGATGAAGTCGCGGGCGCCGCCGAACTCGCAGAAGCCGAGGGCCTCCAGCCAGGACAGGGCGTTGAAGGTGAACCCGTCGTAGAGTTCGGCCACGTCGACGTCGGAGGGGCGCAACGAGGTCCTGCTCCACAGGTGGGCCGAAGGGCCGAGGGACTGCGGCAGGTGGGTGAGGGTGTCCTGGTCCCAGGACAGCCGCTCCATGATCTGGGTGCCGACGGCTTCGACCAGCACCGGCGGCTTGGCCAGGTCCCGTGCGGTCTCCACCGCGGAGACGACGACGGCGACGGCGCCGTCCACGGGCACGTCGCAGTCGTAGAGCCCGAACGGGGTGGAGACCATGCGGGCGTTCAGGTAGTCGTCCATGGTCAGCGGGTCGCGGTAGACGGCCTCGGGGTTGCGGGCGGCGTTGGCGCGGGCGTTGAGGGCGATCCAGCCGAGCGTCTCGCGGTCGCCGCCGTACCGGTGGAAGTAGTGGGAGGCCTGGCAGGCGATCCAGTTGGCAGCCGACACGGCCCCGAACGGCAGGCGCCATTCCATCATCCCGGTCGCGCGTTCGTCGGGGATGTGCCAGCGGCCGGAGCGCACCAGGGCCGCGTGCGTGGACTCCCACACCGTCCGGAAGCACAGCACGTGGCGGCACAGCCCTGAGGCGACCGCCAGCATCGCCGACATGATGGATCCGATCTGGCCGGGGGTGTCCGAGCCGCCGCTGACCCAGGTGGGCCGCAGTTGCAGGGCCTCGGTCAGGGCCATGACGCCGCCTTCGGACATGCCGGCGGGCGCGGGTCCGGGGTAGGTGGCCAGGCCGTCGATGTCGTCGAAGGACAGGCCGGCGTCCTCGATGGCCCGCTGGCAGGCGTCGGCGGTGAGCGACAGCGGGTCGGCCATCAGGCGGCGGCCGACCTGGGACTGCCCGACGCCGGTCAGCGCCACCTTGTCCTCGAACTTCTCCCGCCCGGCCATCGGCCGCAGCGCCGCCCGGTACTCGCGGGGCGCGGGAACGGGGCCGGTGACGTCCGCGAGGTCGGGGTCCGGTTCGAACAGCGGCAGATGGACCTCTCCCGCCTTCTCGAACACCACCCGCACCCTCATCCCGATACGGACGTCGGCGGGGTCGCAGTTGACGATGTTCGTGGTCAGACGTACTCCGTCGTCCTCGTCCAGCGCCACGATCGCCACGACGTACGGCGGAGGGAGGCCCGGCAGCCACGGTTGGTGGTTGACCGTGAACCCGGCCACCGTCGCCTTGCCCGAGACCGGGGCCGGTGCCGTGTTCGCGCTCCGGCAGGACCTGCACCGGGGGAGCGGCGGATGCGTGTACGCCGAGCAGTCCCCGCAGCGGGTGACGCGCAGTTCGCCCTCTCCTCCCGCGGCCCAGAAGTCCGCGCTGGCCGGAGTCGGTTGCGGCAGGGGCCGCGCCGTCGGGTGATCCATGTCGGGATTCCTTCGTTCGAGACTCGTCGGCGGCTGCGGCTCGGGAGGATGCGCCGCAAATATAGTGCACACAATCCGGCCCATTCAAGGCATTGAAAAGTTGAATATGGGGATGTATTAACAATCAATGCCCTCAATAGGGCTCTTTAAGAAGAGTGGCCGCCGGGCCGTCAGCGCGCCAGGTGCCAGCGTGTGCGGCGCTGCGCCAAGCCCGCGTCGCCTTCGCGGACCGCTTCGAGGATCCCGCCGTGCGCCTCGTCGAAGCCGTCGAGGCAGCCGCCGTCCAGCTCGGCCGGACCG
>JAFACJ010000041.1 GCA_023425615.1 Actinomycetes bacterium | reverse complement strand
CGCCGTACGCGTGCCCTCCATCGGGACCACGCCCATGATGCGGCCCTGGCCCGGAGAGAGCCCTTCGACCGTGGCGGCGAGTGCTGTGGTGTCCATGACGCCATATTACCCACCTAGTTGGTCGAGTTTATAGATTTGCTGTACCGGCCTTCTCGGCCGCGGCGCCGGGCGAAGACCGTCTCCTATGCGATGCTATGAGGTGTGCGCTTGAACGACGTGATGGTCGTACGTGACCGGGCCAAGGCCCGGGTGTTCCGTAAATACCTCATGGAGAACGAAGGCAGCGTCATCGCCGTGCGCCGGCACCCGGCCGTCCTGCTGCGCTACTTCTGCGAGGTGCTCGGCGGCCTCATCCTCGCCGGAGCGGTCAGCGGCCGGATCGGCGGCCTCGTGACGGCCCTCGTGTGGATCGCCTGGCTGTGCCTGGTCGGCCGGCTGCTGTGGAAGCTGCTCACCTGGTCTGTCGAGTTCTTCATCGTCCCCGCCCTGCGCCTCATGTACATCCGCGGGCTCCTCGCCCGCCGGGTCGGCATGATCCCGCGGGGCAAGGTCACCGACATCAAGATGGAGCGCACCGTCCTCGGCGAACTCCTGGACTACGGGACCTTCTTCATGGAGAGCGCCGGAGACGACCAGGCCTTCACCAAGGTCACCTTCATGCCCTACCCCGAACAGCTCTACTACGAGATCTCCTCGGCGCTCTTCGCGGGCGAGAACATCGACGACTGACCCCCGCCGGACGCCTCGACCGACCGGGACCGTCGCCCCTGGCCACCGGGACCCAACCGAGCCGACACTCTCGGCATCCAACAGGTTGACGGAACCACTCCAACACAGGGACAGGCGACGTGACCACACCCCCTACTCACGGTGATCTCTCCCAGGAGCTTCTGCACAGCCCGCAGTGGACGGACCAGATGGTCGCCTCCGCCGGAATCCCGGTGGTCGACGTCCCGTTCGTCACCGTCGGCGGTGGCATCGGCTCCTTCGTCACAGTGGACTACCTGCGCATCTACGGGGTTCCCACCTCCCAGATCCGGGTGCTCACCAACATCGACCGCCCGTGGCAGACCTACGAGTACCTGACGCGCTGCTCGCAGATCCCGCGGCCCGAACGCATCCGCTCCGACTCCAGTTCCCGGCCGGACAACCTGTGGGGTTTCCCCTCCTACGCCCTGGAAGAGGCGTGGAAGGAGAAGTCGCTCAAGCACCTCTTCAACGTCGCCACCGAGCCGATCTTCAACGACTACTGGACACCGCGCGCCGGCACCGTCTTCCGCAACCTCGAACGTGAGGCCAAGCGCATCGACTACTTCTCCATGGTCGCCAAGGGCAACGTCCGCATGGTGCGCAAGCGCGTCGACGGCGGCTACTTCACCATCCTCACCCCGCCTCCCGGCGCCACGCCCACCCGGCGCGTCGCCTTCCGCTCCCGCTTCGTGCACCTGGCCATCGGCTACCCGGGCCTGAAGTTCCTGCCCGACCTGCAGGAGTTCCGCGAGAAGCACCAGGACTACCACCACGTGGTCAACGCCTACGAGCCGCACGAGCACGTGTACGAGTTCCTGAAGACCCAGCCCGGCACCGTCATGGTGCGCGGCGGCGGCATCGTCGCCTCCCGGATCCTGCAGCGGCTCATGGACGACCGCGAGAAGTACGGGCTGCAGACCCAGATCATCCACACCTTCCGCACCTTCGTCACCGGCGCGCACGGGCCGCACCTGTGGAGCCGCCGCAAGGGCGGTGACGGCTGGGCCTACCAGGGCTTCAACTACCCCAAGTCGGTATGGGGCGGGCAGCTCAAGGCCGAGATGCGCAAGCTGGAGGGCGCCGAGCGCGCCGCCAAGTACAAGCAGATGGGCGGTACCAACACCCCCAAGCGCCGCCGCTGGCAGGCGCAGATGAAGAAGGGCCGCAAAGAGGGCTGGTACCACAACATGCAGGGCGTCGTCGACAAGGTCGAACCGGGCCCGAACGGCAGGCTCGTCTCCCACCTGCGCAGCGACGACGGACGGCGCCAGCAGTTCCTGTCGGACTTCATCATCGACTGCACCGGCCTGGAGGCCGACATCGCCGAGCACCGGGTGCTGGACGACCTGCTGAAGAACTCCGGCGCCTACCGCAACCCGGTGAACCGGCTGGAGGTCGAGCGGCACTTCGAGGTCAAGGGCACCGCCAGCGGCGACGGCGCCCTGTACGCCTCGGGCACCGCCACCCTCGGCGGCTACTTCCCCGGCGTCGACACCTTCCTCGGTCTGCAGATCGCCGCCCAGGAGATCGCCGACGACCTGGCCGGACGCGGCTTCTGCCGCAAGCTCGGGCCGATCCGCTCCACCTCGCAATGGCTCAAGTGGGCCCGGAACAAGGCGGTCTGACCATGGTCCCCACCCTCTTCGGCCGGATCCAGACCCGGCTCTTCCTGCTGGCCACCGTCGGCCTCGCCGTCACGCTCCTCATCACCCCGGTCCTGCCCGGGACCTCAGGCGCCCCGCTCGGCGACCGCTACACCACCACGCTGATCGTGCTGGCCGCCGTCGGCGTCGTCGGCATCGGCTGGGAGCTGGTCTACCACCTCCTCATGCAGTTCCGCTGGGAGAAGGACTGGCCGTCCCTGTTCGGGCTGCTCAACCTGATCAACGAGGGCGTCCTGCTGTTCGTGCTGGTGAAGGCGGGACTGCTGCCCGGCCTGCCGGCCGAGCCCTCCGCCGCCGCCTTCTGGACCCACTTCACGGTGGTGTGGCTCGCCGTCTGGCTGGTGTCCAACGGGCCGATGCGCGTCCCGTTCGTGCGCTGGCGCTTTCGCGGCGGGCGGCTGGTATGACGATGACGGTCAGGCCGCTGCGCGGCGAGGGGATCGTGGCCAGCCGCAACGGGCTGCTGCTGGCCTGCTCGGGAACCCCCGCCGACACCGAACGGCTGCTGCGCGCGTTCACCGAGGTCGCCGAGGCCGGCGGCCGTGGCCGCGACCTGGCGCACCGGGTCGCCCACGTCCTGTCCACGCCCCTGTCGGAGCAGCACGCCTGCGCCCTGGCCGGGCCCGCGGAGGGCGGGGTCGCGGTGCTGGTCAGCGG
>JAFACJ010001181.1 GCA_023425615.1 Actinomycetes bacterium | reverse complement strand
CTCGCCCTCGCCTGGGCCGCCCGCTCCGACCGGCTGGCCTGCGCCGTTCCGCTGTACGGACTGCCCGAACTGCCGCCCGCCTACAGCCCGACGGGCAGGGTCCGCTCGCGCATCGACATCGCCGCCGCCGTCCGGTGCCCGGTGCAGGCGCACTTCGGCGGCGCGGACGAGGTCATCCCCCTGGACCAGGTCGCACGGCTGGGCGACGCGCTCAAGCTCTCCGGACAGCCGGTGGAGGTGCACGTCTACGAAGGGGCCGGGCACGCCTACCACGACGACACCCACCCCAACCACCACCCGGAGGCCGCGAGGATCACCTGGGAACGCACCCTCGGTTTCCTGCGGGCGCACCTGTGAGCCTCTGGACGGACCTGCTCGGCGCCGAGGTCAGGTACGTCACCGCCGGGGGAGTGCCGACCCGTGTCGCCTGCCTGGGATCCGGACCTCCGGTCGTCCTCCTGCACGGGCGCGGCGGGCATCTGGAGACCTTCGCCCGTAACCTGCCCGCCCTCGCCGCGTCCGGGCGCCGTGCCATCGCGTTCGACCTGCTCGGCCACGGCCTCACCGGCCGCCACCCGCGGAACCGGTACACCGCCGGGGACCTGGCCGACCACGCCCTGTCCGTCCTAGACGCGCTCGGGCTCACCGGGACCGATCTGGTGGGTCAGTCCCTGGGCGGGTGGACGGCAGCGCTGCTCGCACTGCGCGCGCCCGAACGGGTGCGCCGGCTCGTCCTCATCGAGCCGGCCGGGCTGCAACCGGAGTCCGAGCGGCTCGCCGACGCGACGGTCCGCGCCGCCTACGACAGGGGAGGCCGCGCCTACGCCGAACCGACGCCCGAGGCCGTCCGCACCCGCCTGGCGGGACTGCTCGCCGACCCCGAAGGCGTGGATCCCGAACTCGTCGCGACACGGACCGCCCTGTACCGGCCCGAGGAGGCACGGGAAGTCCACCGTCTCGTCCGCGCCGCCGACAACACCCCTTTCCTCCTGACTCCGCGGCGGCTGTCCGGGCTGGACGCACCCGTCCTGTTCGTGCGCGGCGAGCACGGGCACACACCCGCCGCCGTCGTCGAAGCCGCCCGCGCCGCGATCCCGCGCGCACGGCTCCTGACCGTCCCCGGCGCCAAGCAGTGGCCGCAGTACGAACGGCCCGCGCTCGTCAACACCGCCCTCATCGACTTCCTCACCAAGGAGAACCCCTGATGTCGTTCTGGACCGACTCCCTCGGCACCGAGACCCGCTTCCGCGACGCGGCGGGGTGGCGCACCCGCTCGATCGAGGCGGGGGAAGGCGACGCCGTCATCCTCATGGGCGGCCTCACCGGACACGCCGAAGCCTTCCTGCGCAACATCGTGCCGCTGTCCGAACGGGGACTGCGGGTCTACGCGATCGACGCGCTCGGCCACGGCCTCACCGCCCGCCCGACCGACGTCACTTACCACATGCCCGTCTTCACCGAGCACCTCATCGGCTTCCTCGACGCCATCGGAGCCGAACGCGCCCACCTCGTCGGCCAGTCCCTCGGCGGCTGGACCGCCCTGTACACCGCGCTCAAGCACCCCGACCGGGTCGGCAGGCTCGTCTCCGTCACCGGCGCCGGACTGCTGCTGTCGGACGCCGCGCGCGTCGAGGAGAGCAAGAGGGTGCACGCCCAGGTCCAGTCCGTCACCGCGAAGGCCGCCGCGGCCCCGACCCGCGAGAGCGTCCGCGAGCGCCTGGAATGGCTCATGGTCGACCCCTCCGTCGTCACCGACGAACTCGTCGAATGCCGCTACCGCTACTACACCCTGCCCGGCACCGAGGAGGCGCTCGCCAAACTCGTCGCCGAGCAGCCGAGCGAGGCCAACCGCGCCCACATGATCGGCGAGGAGGACCTCGCGCGCATCACCCACCCGACCCTCGTGCTGTGGACCGACCACAACCCCACGACCCCCGCCGAGGTCGGCCGCCGCGCCTCGCGGATCCTGCCGGACGCCTCCTTCGACATGATCACCGGCGCCGGGCACTGGCCGATGTTCGAGCAGCCCGAGCAGTTCAACCGCATCGTCGGCGACTTCCTCGTCAAGGACGCCGGATGACCCCGGCCGAAGAGGTCGCCCTCGGCTGCCGCGTCCTCGCCGCGCACGGCAACGCCGACCTCATCTGGGGGCACCTCTCCCGCCGCGACCCCGCCGGCGGGGGAGTCTGGCTCAAGGCCGCCGGCTACGGCATGGAGGAGATCACCGCCGACCGCGTGGTGCGCGTCGACCGGGACGGCACCCGCCTCGAAGGCGACGGCCGCGTCCACCTCGAACACCCCATCCACACCGAGATCATGGCCGTGCGTCACGACGTCGGCGCGGTCGTGCACAGCCACGCCGAGTCGGTGGTCGCCTTCGCGGCCACCGGCCTCCCCCTCCACCCGGTCGGGCATGAGGGCACCCTGTTCTGGCCCCCGGACATCGCCCGCTTCACCAGGACGGGAGACCTCATCCGCGACCGCGCGCTGGGCGCCGAGGTCGCCGAAGCCCTCGGTGACCGCAACGCCCTCTTGCTGCACCGGCACGGTCTGGTCACCGTCGGTCATGACGTGCCCACCGCCGTCATGACCGCGATCTTCCTGGAGAAGGCCTGCCGTATGCAGCTCCAGGTCGCGGCCACCGGCACCGCCTACGACCACTCGGACGAGACCGAGGCGCTGGCCAAACGCGCCCGCTGCTACGCGCCTTCCCAGCTCGAAGCGGCGTGGGCCTATCTGACCCGCCACCTGCCTCGGACGGACCTGGTCACCAGGAGCCCAGGGTCTTGATCTCGTCGGGGGTCAGGGCGCGGCGGTAGACGGCGGCCTTGTCCAGGGCGCCGGGCCAGTGGCCGCCTTCGAGGCGTGCCCACAGGTGCATGCCCAGCTGAAGGGGCTTGGCGGTCTTCCAGGCGGCGGCGTGCTGGGCGGTGGACTGGAGTCTGCCGTCGATGTAGAGGCTGATCCGCTTGGTGGCGGGATCGTGGACGCCCGCGATGAAGTACCAGCGGCCCGGCTTGGGCGCGACGGTGGAGCTGACGGCGTCCACGGGTGGTTCGAGCGTGTCGGCGCGGGGCATGACG
>JAFACJ010001134.1 GCA_023425615.1 Actinomycetes bacterium | reverse complement strand
GCCTCCGCCAGGCCCTCGGGGCCCAGCACCGTCAGGACGGCGATGATGACGACGGCGTAGACGGCAAGGGTGATGCCCAGCGCGATCGGGATGGCGCGGGGGATCGTGCGCGCGGGGTCGCGGACCTCCTCGCCCAGGGTGGCGATGCGCGCGTATCCGGCGAAGGCGAAGAACAGCAGGCCCGCCGCCTGGAGCACCCCGCCGGCCGTCGCGTCCGAGCCGAGGTCCAGCCGGGCTGCGTCCGCGGTGCCCGAGGTCAGGGTGGCTGCCACCACGGCGGCGAGCACGGCCAGCACCACCGCCACGATCGTCCGGGTCAGCAGCGCGGATTTCTGTATTCCGGCGTAGTTGACCGCGGTCAGCGCCACCACCGCGGCGACCGCGACGGCGTGTGCCTGGCCGGGCCACACGTACGAGCCGACCGTGAGCGCCATCGCCGCGCAGGAGGCGGTCTTGCCGACCACGAAGCCCCAGCCGGCCAGGTAGCCCCAGAAGCCGCCCAGCCGTTCGCGGCCGTAGACGTACGTGCCGCCGGAGGCCGGGTAGCGGGCCGCCAGCCGGGCCGAGGAGGTGGCGTTGCAGTAGGCGACCACCGCCGCCAGCGCCAGGCCGAGCAGCAGCCCGGAACCCGCTGCCCGCGCCGCCGGGGCAGGCGCCGCGAAGATCCCCGCGCCGATCATCGACCCCAGGCCGATCACCACCGCGTCCGGCACCCCCAGCCGGCGGCGCAGCTCATCGGGCACCCCCGCGGCAGTCGACGACTCGCTCATGACCCACCCCTTCGGCGGCCCGGCCATAACTAACGGAACCCGATATCGAATAACGATATCTGACCCGCGCGCCGGGGAATCAAGGCGGAGGCCGCCGCTGTATATTCGTCATCCGATATCGGTCTCGTCACTGTCAGGGCGTGGGGAGGTGAGCTGAATGCGGGAGTTCCAGCGGGGAGCGGTGCGGCTGCACATCCTGCACCACGCCGCCCAGGAGGAGATCCACGGCGCCTGGATGATGCAGGAACTGGCCGAGCACGGCTACGACATCAGCCCTGGCACGATGTACCCCACGCTGCACCGGCTGGAGGCCGACGGGCTGCTGGCCTCCGAACAGCGCGTCGTGGACGGACGCACCCGGCGGGTGTACCGGGCCACCGAGGCGGGCCTGCGGGCGCTGGCCGAAGACCGGCGCGCCCTGGCCGAACTGGCCCGCGAAGTGCTCTCCGACGGCGCCGATTCCTGAGACCGGACCACACCCGTACGCACCGGGGCCTGCGGTCTTTCCGCGACGCGTCGCGGGTGGCCGGGCTCCTCAGGTGCGGGGTGCGTACATGATGACGGCGACGCCGACCAGGCAGATGAGGGCGCCGGTGATGTCCCAGCGGTCGGGGCGGAAGCCGTCGAGTGCCATGCCCCAGGCGAGGGATCCGGCGACGAAGACGCCCCCGTAGGCGGCGAGGATGCGGCCGAAGTTGGCGTCGGGCTGGAGGGTGGCGACGAAGCCGTAGAGGCCGAGGGCGATGACGCCGGCGCCCGCCCAGATCCAGCCCCGGTGTTCGCGCACGCCCTGCCAGATGAGCCAGGCGCCGCCGATCTCGAAGACGGCGGCGGCGAGGAACAGCGCGATGGAGCGGGCGACGGTCACGGAAGGTCCTTCGATCATGCGCGGGGTGGCGCCGGGGGGCGGCGGGCGGAGCCCAGGGTAGACCTTCGCGTCGACTCGAAGGTCGAACCAGGACGCGGGCGGTCGAACAGGAACAGCCGGTCCCGGTCCGTGAGGTCCGCTCGCTCATGAGGGTTCTGAGGGTTCCTTCGTCGGGGCGAGGTCGGCGAGCGGGGTGAAGGGGATCGGGCAGTATCCGGCCCTGGCGCACTCCACCAGGTCCGTGCAGCCCGCGTCGATCGTCTGGCGCAGCGCGTCGCCGATCACGCGCAGGTCCGCGACGCGCCGCTCGACCTCGGCCAGCTTGGTCCGGGCCCGCTCGGCCAGGTCACCGCCGCGGTGCCGGTGCCCGGCGGTCTTGAGCAGGTCGGCGACCTCCTCCAGCGTGAACCCCAGCCGCTGCGCGGCCTTGATCACCCGCAGGACGGTGACGGCCTCGGCCGGGTACAGGCGGTGCCCGCCCAGCGTGCGTCCCGGCTCGGCGAGCAGGCCGCGGCGCTCGTAGTAGCGCAGTGTCTGGGCGTTGACCCCCGCCGCGGCCGCAAGCTCGCCCGAGCGCAGACCCTCATATCCGCTCACCGCGGCCACCGGCCCGCCACCGCCGCGGCATCCGACCGTCGCTCGGCCAGTTCCTGCAACCCGTCCAGCGCGGCGCCCGCCTCGGCGGGCGCCGTCACCGTCACCACCAGGCCCTCGGCCCGGCCGCCGGTCACCGCGAAGTCCAGGAACGCGCAGCACTCGGCCTCGGCCGCGAACAACGCCCTCGCCCGCGCCTCGGACTCCGCGTCCAACTCCAGGCGCAACACCAGGGGCCCGCGCTCGACCTTCCGCAGCGAGGCCGCGAACAGCGCCTCGAACTCACCCAGCCGCTCCCTCATCGCCCCCGCCGGCAGCGTGCACGCGACCGGCGCTCCGGCGGCCGTACCGCACCCGCATCCAGGACCGCACATCACAGGCCCCCTTTCCCGGGCCACCCCCACGGCGGCTCTTCACCTGCGACGGTAAGCCCGTACCCAGGTACAGGATGCAACCCGAGCCTCCGACCCGGTCGCGGACCGCTTCAGCCCGCGGTCTGGATATCGCCGGGTCGCGAGCCGTTCAGGTGGTGTCGGGTGGCGGGTCCGCGGCGTACCGGGCCACGGTGGCCGGCGGACCCGCCCAGGGGCGTCATCCGATGACGATCGGCAGGGTCTCCCAGCCGCGGACGGTGGAGGTCGAGGCGAGCTTGGCGCTGTCCCAGTCCACGTCCCAGCGGGGGAAGCGCTTCAGGATCTCCTCCGTCGCGATGCGGCCTTCGAGCCGTGCCAGGTTGGCGCCCAGGCAGTAGTGCACGCCGTAGCCGAAGGTCATCTGGTGGCCGACCGAGCGGCGGATGTCGAACCGGTCGGGGTCGGCGTAGCGGCGCTCGTCGCGGTTGGCGGCGGCGACCATGAACATCATGGCGCTGCCGGCCGGCACGGTCTGGCCGTGGAACTCCACGTCCGTGGTGACGTAGCGGCCGATGGCGGGGCCCGGCGGCTCGTAGCGCAGGACCTCATCGAGCATGCCGGGGATCAGCGACGGGTCGTCGACGATCTCCTGGCGCTGCTCGGGGTGCTGGGCCAGCACGGACCCGACCCATCCGATGAGCCGTCCGGTCGTCTCGTTGCCGGCGCCCGCCACGACCGTGACGTAGGTCAGCACCTCGTCGCGGGTGAGGGTGCGCGTCACGCCGTGCTCGTCCTCGAACTCGGCGTTCAGCAGCTCGGTCATCAGGTCGTCGGAGGGGTTGGACCTGCGCCAGTCGATGTAGTCGCCGAAGATCTCGTTGCTGAGGACGGAGCCGCCCTTGAAGTCCATCTGGCCGCCTTCTTCGGTGCGAAGGCTCTCATCGGCCGACTCGCGGACGGCGGCCTGGTCGGACTCCGGGATGCCCAGCAGCATGCCGATGACGCGCATCGGCATCTCGGCGCCGAAGGCGGCGACGAGGTCGAAGCCCTCCTCGCCGACCAGGGGGTCGAGGGAGCGCCTGCAGTACTCGCGGATGAGCGGTTCGAGCTCGGCGACACGGCGGGGGGTGAAGACGCGGGCGAGCAGGCGCCGGTGGATGTCGTGCGCCTCGGGGTCCTCGAAGATGAGCGTGCCCGGGGGGATCTCGATGCCCGACTTGATCAGTTCGAGGATCCCGCCCCGCGCCGAGGAGAAGGTCTGCCAGTCCGGCAGGCCGCGGGCGAGGTCCTCATACCGGCTCACCGCGTAGAAGTCGTACTTCTCGTTGTAGTAGAGCGGTGCCTCTTCGCGAAGCCGCCGGAAGGTGGGGTAGGGGTCCTTCGTGAAGCTGGGGTCGTAGGGGTCCCAGTAGACGGAATCGTCGGTGCTCATGTTCTCCTCCGGCTCATATCAGGGGGTGTCACGTAACGAGCCACGCGAGCCTTCCTCCACGTTCCGACCGGTCTCGCCGTCTGGGACGCTTTAGCCTGGCGCGTCGAGCGGCATGGTAGCTTCCAATTTGGAAAAGTTTCAAGCATGGAAATTTGGTCGGTGTGAAGAGATGGCCTCTGAACTGCCTCTACGGGAACGCAAGAAGGTGGCGACGCGGGCGGCGCTGAGCCACGCGGCGTGGTCGGCGATGCTGCGCGACGGGCTGGACTCGGTGTCGCCGGAGTCGGTGGCCGCGGCCGTGGAGGTGTCGTCGCGGACGTTTCGCAACTACTTCTCCAGCGTCGAGGAGGCGATCGTCGACGAGCTGACCCGGCGCTACCTCACGCTCGCCGACCAGGTCGGGGACCGTCCGGCGGGCGAGCCCGTCTGGGAGAGCCTGCTGCGGGTGCTGCCGGCGGCGCTGCCGGAGATCATAGGTGAGCGCAAGGACTTCGCCGTGC
>JAFACJ010000944.1 GCA_023425615.1 Actinomycetes bacterium | reverse complement strand
TGCTGTGCCTGGCCGAGGCCGTGGACGGCGGCTCGGGATCCCTCACCGGCGCGCTGTACGGGATGGGCGCGCTGCTGCTGGTCTACGGGCTGCTGTGGTTCATCGCCCCGTCCCAGATCGGCCAGGGCGATGTGAAGCTGGCGCCGTCGCTCGGCCTCGCCCTCGGCTGGCTGGGCCTGGAGGCGTTCGTCACGGGCGTCGTGGCGATCCACGTGCTGGGCGGGCTGTGGGGTGCCGGACTGCTGGCCACCGGCCGCGCCGGACGCGGCTCGTCCTTCCCGTTCGGGCCCTTCATGCTGGCCGGGACGCTGCTGGCGGTGCTGCTGCACGGCTGAGCCGTCTCCCGGGCGATGGTCGGGGCGGTGGCGGCGAGGTGGGAGAATTACCAGCATGTTGCGCTGGTTGACCGCGGGGGAGTCGCACGGACCCGCCCTCGTCGCGATCGTGGAGGGTCTGCCCGCCGGAGTGCGGGTGACGTCCGCCGACATCGCCGAGGGGCTGCGCCGCCGCCGCCTGGGCCACGGCCGCGGGGCCCGGATGAAGTTCGAGCAGGACAAGGTCACGATCGTCGGGGGGGTGCGGCACGGGTCAACGCTCGGCGGCCCGGTCGCGATCGAGGTCGCCAACTCCGAGTGGCCCAAGTGGGAGACGGTCATGGCCGCCGACCCGGTGGACCCGGAGGTGCTGGCCGCGCAGGCGCGCAACGCCCCGCTGTCACGGCCCCGGCCCGGTCACGCCGACCTGTCCGGCATCCAGAAGTACGGCTTCGACGACGCGCGCCCGGTCCTGGAGCGCGCCAGCGCCAGGGAGACCGCGGCGCGCGTCGCGCTCGGCGAGGTCGCCAAGGCGTTCCTGCGCCAGGCGCTCGGCGTCGAGGTGCTCAGCCACGTGGTCTCCCTCGGCGAGGTCGAGGTGCCCGAGGACGCGCCGCTGCCCGGCCCCGAGGACCTCGCGGCGATCGACGCCACCCCGGCCCGCTGCTTCCACGCCGAGACGGACGCGGCGATGGTCGCGCACGTCGATGAGCTGAAGCGGGCGGGCGACACCCTCGGCGGCGTGGTCGAGGTGCTGGCCTACGGGCTGCCGCCGGGCCTGGGCAGCTATGTGCACTGGGACAGGCGCCTGGACTCCCGCCTCGCGGGGATCCTCATGGGCATCCAGGCGATCAAGGGCGTCGCGGTCGGCGACGGCTTCGAGACCGCGCGGCGGCCCGGCAGCCGCGCCCACGACGAGATCGAGGGCACCCCCGAGGGCGTGCGGCGGCGCACCAACCGGGCGGGCGGCATCGAGGGCGGCATGACCAACGGCGAGATCCTGCGGGTCCGCGCCGCGATGAAGCCGATCTCCACCGTGCCGCGCCAGCTCGACACCATCGACGTGCGCACCGGCGAGCCCGCCAAGGCGATCAACCAACGCAGCGACGTCACCGCGGTGCCCGCCGCCGGCGTCGTCGCCGAGGCGATGGTCGCGCTGGTGCTGGCCGATGCGGTCCTGGAGAAGTTCGGCGGCGACAACGTCGAGGAGACGGCCCGCAACGCCCGCGCCTACCTGCAGTCCCTGGTGGTCAAATGATCCCCCGCGCGGTGCTCATCGGGCCTCCCGGCAGCGGCAAGACCACCATCGGCACGGCCCTGGCCGAGGCGCTCGGCGTGGGGTTCCGCGACACCGACACCGACATCGAGCTGGCGGCGGGCAAGCCGGTCAGCGACATCTTCGTCGACGACGGCGAGGCGCACTTCCGGGCGCTGGAGCGCGCGGCGGTGCGCGAGGCGCTGGCCTCCCACGAGGGTGTCCTGGCCCTGGGCGGCGGGGCGGTCATGGCAGAGGAGACCCAGCTGCTGCTGGCCGGGCACCGTGTCGTCTATCTGGAGGTCTCGCTGGCCGAGGCGGTCAAGCGCGTGGGCCTGAACTCCGCGCGGCCGCTGCTGGTCCTCAACCCGCGCTCGCAGCTGCGCAAGCTGCTGGACGAGCGGCTGCCGGTCTACGAGCGGCTCGCCGAGATCACCGCCAGCACCACCGAGCGTTCCGCGGAGGAGATCGTCGCCGAGCTGGTGGCGGCGTTGGAGGAGCCACGATGAGCCAGGTCACGCGGATCACCGTCGGCGGGCAGGAGCCCTACGACGTGGTGATCGGCACCGGGGTCCTGGGCGAGCTGCCCGCGCTGGTGGGCGAGCGCGCCCGCACGGTGGCGGTGGTGTACTCCGAGAACCTGCCGGAGATCGCCAGGCCCGTCGCCGGCGCCCTGGAGCAGGCCGGGTACCTGGTGCACCCGGTGCCCGTCCCCAACGGCGAGGCCGCCAAGGACGTCACGACGCTGGCGGGGCTGTGGTCGCGCTTCGCCGAACTCGGCGTCACCCGCTCCGACACGGTCGTCGGTGTCGGCGGCGGCGCCACCACCGACCTCGCCGGGTTCGCCGCCGCCTCGTGGCTGCGCGGGGTGCGCTGCGTGCTGGTGCCGACCACCCTGCTGGGCATGGTCGACGCCGCGGTCGGCGGCAAGACGGGCATCAACATCCCCGAGGGCAAGAACCTCGTCGGCGCGTTAGCCCCGCCCGCCGGGGGGCTGTGCGATCTGGCGACGCTGATGACGGTGCCGCGCGAGGACTACATCTCCGGGCTCGCCGAGACGATCAAGGCGGGGTTCATCCGCGACCCGCGCATCCTGGAACTGGTCGAGGAGGATCCGGACGGCGCCGCCCGCCCCGACGGACGGCACACCCGCGAGCTGGTCGAACGCGCCATCCAGGTCAAGGCGGACGTGGTGGGCGCCGACCTCAGGGAGGCGGGCCTCCGCGAGATCCTCAACTACGGCCACACCCTGGCCCACGCCATCGAGAAGTGCGAGGAGTACCGCTTCCGGCACGGCCACGCGGTCTCCATCGGCTGCGTCTACGCCGCCGAACTCGCCCGCCTCTCCGGGCGGATCGACGACAAGCTGGTGGAGCGCCACCGCGCGGTGTTCTCCTCCGTCGGCCTCCCCGTCTCCTACCGTGCCGAGGCGTGGGACGAGCTGCGCCCGGCCATGAACGTCGACAAGAAGACCCGCGGCGCCACCCTGCGCTTCGTCGTCCTGGACGAGCTGGCCTCTTGCGGCCGTCTCGCCGGGCCCTCGGAGGACCTTCTGCGCGCCGCCTATGCGAAGGTGGCGCGATGAAGACAGTCTTCGTCCTCAACGGCCCGAACCTGCGCCGCCTCGGCACCCGCGAGCCGGAGGTCTACGGCGCCGACACCTTCGAGGACCTCGTCGAGCTGTGCCGTGCCACCGGCCGCGAACTCGACCTCCACGTCGAGGTGCGCCAGACCGACGACGAGGCCGAGATGATCCGCTGGGTCCACCAGGCCGCCGACGAGAAGCTCCCGGTCGTCCTCAACCCGGCGGCCTTCACGCACTACTCCTACGCTCTGCGCGACGCCCTCGCCCAGCGCACGGCGCCTCTCGTCGAGGTGCACATCTCCAACCCCGCCACCCGCGAGGAGTTCCGCCACACCTCGGTCGTCGCCGGGGTCGCCACCGGCACCATCGCCGGTTTCGGTCTCCGCTCCTACGTCCTGGCGCTCCAGGCGATAGCAGACCTGGTCTGAACGGGCTATCTTCCCGGGGGTAAGTCGAAACTTACCCCCGGAGGTTCACCGTGCGCTCCCGAGACCGCCTGCTCATCCGCCTCTACCTCCTCGTCGCGGCAGGCGCGCTGATCGCCACCTGGTCGCAGAACCTGCGCTTCTTCCTGGGCGAGGAGGGCGGCGGCCTCGGGGACTTCGTCTCGGCCGCCTACGCCAACCCCGCTGCGGCCTCCCTCACCAACGACGTGCTCTTCATGGTCGCCGCCGCCTGGATCCTGATCTGGGTGGAGGGCCGCCGCCTGCGCGTCCGCCATCTGTGGATCTACTTCGTCCTCTCCGGGGTCGTGGCGGTCAGCGTCGCCTTCCCCCTCTTCCTCGCCGTCCGCCAGCGCGCCATCGCCCTGTCCCGGGCGCCGGAGGAGCCGTGAACCCGGTGGGGACGCCCGCGGTGGGACGCCCGCGGCGGCGGCTCAGTCGGGGGAGGTGAGGGCGCTCTCCACGACGCGGTCGAGTTCCACGGCCACCTGGTCGAGGGCCTGGGTGTCGTGGGCGGCGCGGCAGAGGATGGTGGCGCCCTCGACGGCGGAGACGATGAGGGTGGACAGGCTCGCGGCGCGGGAGGGGGAGCAGCCGCCGGCGACGAGGCCGGTGGTCAGCGCCTCGCGCCAGCGGCGGAAGGCGGCGGCCGCCGCCTCGGCGAGCTGTGGCGCCTCCTCGTGCGACTCGACGGTGACGGCGGTGATGGGGCAGCCGGCCTGGAAGCCGCTCTTGACCAGGACACGGCGCCACCAGCCGATGAAGGCGTGCATGGCGGCGATGGGGTCGCCCTCGTTGATGGCCGACTCGGTGCCCGCGGCGACGAAGTCACCGGCGTAGCGGACGGCCTCGACGGCGAGCTGGACCTTGCCGCCGGGGAAGTGGTGGTAGATCGAACCGCGGGGGGCGCCGCTGTGGGCGATCACGTCGCGGAAGCCCGTCCCGCTGTAACCGCGTTCCCGGAAGAGGTACGCGGCGCTGCGCACCATGCGCTCCTTCGCATTCACGCCCATCATTTTATGACGAACATCATAACTTTGTGCCGGGTAAAGGGGTCATCCCACGATCTCCGCGGAGTTCTCACCGCCGTTCGCGCCTGATCTATGACCTTCGTCATATTGACGGGCCGCGCCGAGTTGAGCACCCTCGCTATGACAGCCGTCATAGCGAGGGGGAGAGACCCATGGACATCACCGCGATGTCGGGCCTGGAGCTGCTCCGGGCCGCCATGGAGAGGGGCAGGGAGAGCGGAGTGGGGATCGCCCACCTGCTGGGGATGGAGGCCGAGAGCATCGAGGAGGGGAGGGTCGTCTTCTCCCTGGAGGCGGGCCCGCAGTTCTCCAACCCGCTGGGCACCGTCCACGGGGGGATCCTCTCCACGCTGCTGGACAGCGCCATGAGCTGCGCCGTGCACACCGCGCTCGGGCCGGGCGTCGGCTACACGACGCTGGAGCTGAAGGTGAACTTCATCCGGGGGGCGGCCCTCGACGCCGGGAAGCTGGTCTGCGAGGGTACGACGATCCACGTGGGCCGCAGGACCGCCACCGCCGAGGGGCGGATCCTCGACACCGCCGGGCGGCTGATCGCCCACGGGACCGCCACCTGCATGATCTTCCAACCGGAGAAATAGATGATCGAGATTGAGAACGCCGGTTCCGGGGTCTTCGTCCTGCGCTTCGAGAACGGGGAGAACCGGTTCAGCCCCGAGTTCCTCCAGGGCGTGAACAAGGCGCTGGACGAAGTGGCGGGTGAGGCCAGGGCGGTGGTCACCACCGGCGAGGGCAAGTTCTACTCCAACGGCCTGGACCTGGACTGGCTGAGCGCCAACGGCGACAAGGGCGACTGGTACGTGGGGGAGATCCACGCCCTGTTCGCCAGGTTCCTCGAGCACGACCTGCCGGCCGTCGCCGCCGTCAACGGCCACGCCTTCGCGGGCGGGGGCATGCTCGCCCTCAGCCACGACTTCACGGTGATGCGCGAGGACCGCGGCTGGTTCTGCCTGCCGGAAGTGGACATCAACATCCCGTTCACCCCCAGGATGGCGGCGCTGATCCAGGCCAAGCTCTCCACCGAGACCGCGCACGAGGCCATGCTCACCGGCCGCCGCTACACCGGGCCCGAGGCACTGGCCGCGGGCATCGTGCACCGGACGGCGCCGGAGGACGCGGTGCTGAAGACGGCGATCGAGCTGGCGGCCACGCTGGCGGGCAAGGACGGCAAGACCTTCGGGGCGATCCGCCGGACCATGTACCGGCCCGCCGTCCAAGCCCTTACCGGCGAGTAGACACTCGGGTTCCCCGGGGAATCTGACGGTCGGCATACTGAATCTCATTCGGTACGGCCGAAGGCATTGACGGCACTGACATCGAGGAGCGCAACACCATGCGGATCGGAATGCCCCTGGGCTACGCGGGCGGCTTCAAGGAGAGCGTCGCCGAGCTGGCCGACTACGAGAAGGCCGGCCTCGACATCGTCTACGTCGCCGAGGCCTACAGCTTCGACGGGGTGAGCCAGATGGGCTACATCGCCGCCAAGACCGAGCGGCTGGAGATCGCCGCGGGGATCCTCAACATCTACTCCCGGACGCCGACCCTGATGGCGATGACCGCCGCCGGCCTTGACTACGTCTCCGACGGCAGGTTCACCCTCGGCCTCGGCGCGTCGGGACCGCAGGTGATCGAGGGCTTCCACGGCGTGCCCTACCACGCGCCGCTGGGCCGCACCCGCGAGGTCGTCGAGATCTGCCGGAAGGTCTGGCGGCGCGAGGCGCCCCTGGAGCACAAGGGCAAGTACTACGAGCTGCCCCTCGACCCGGCCAAGGGCACCGGGCTCGGCAAGGCGCTGAAGATCATCAACCACCCGGTCCGCCCGGACATCCCCATCCAGATCGCCGCCATCGGCGAGAAGAACGTCCAGCTCGCCGCCGAGATCGCCGACGGCTGGCAGCCCATCTTCTTCCTGCCCGAGAAGGCCAAGGACGTCTGGGGCGAGTCCCTGGAGAAGGGTTTCGCCAAGCGCGACCCGTCCCTTGGCACCCTCGACATCGCCGCCCAGGCGCCCCTGGCCATCGGCGAGGACGTCGAGGGCTTCCTCGACTTCGGCCGCCCCATGGCCGCCCTGTACATCGGCGGCATGGGCGCCAAGGGCAAGAACTTCTACAACTCCCTCTGCCGCCGCTACGGCTGGGAGAAGGAGGCCGAGGAGATCCAGGACCTC
>JAFACJ010000921.1 GCA_023425615.1 Actinomycetes bacterium | reverse complement strand
CTGGCCGCTGATGTTCGTCTCCCGCTCCACCTACAGCGAGACGGCGGCGCTGGTGCTGCTGCTGGGCGGCCTGTGCCTCATGCACGACGTCCGGGATCTGAAGGAGGGGCGCTTCCGCGCCTTCCTGGCCGGGCTCTGCCTCGGCCTGGTGGTGCTGGTGCGCATCGACGGGCTGCGTGACGTGCTGCCGGTCGTGGTGTTCGCGGGCGTGCTGTTCGCCAGGCGCAGGCGGACGGGGATCCCGCTGGTCCTCGGCCTCGCGTGCGGCGCCGCGGGCGGCCTCGGCGAGGGCTTCCTGCTGTCCAAGCCCTATCTGGAGTACGTGGGCGGATCGCTCAGGCCGCTGCTCCTGCTGGCGGCGCTGACGGTCGCGGGCACGCTCGCCATGGTCGTCGTGTGGCGGCTGCGGCCGGAATGGTTCCGCCGGATGGGGGACCGGGTGGCAGGAGGGCGGCTGCCCGACGTCGCCGCGGTCCTCACCGTGCTGCTCATGGTCGCGTTCGCGGTGCGCCCGTACGTCCAGACGGTGCGGCGGGTGCCGGGGAACCCCGAGGACAAGTTCAACTCCGAGTACATCGAGCACCTCCAGCGCAGCACCGGGCTGGTCGTCGACGGCACGAGGCAGTACACCGAGCTGTCCCTGCACTGGGTCGTCTGGTACGTCGGGCTGCCCGCGCTGCTGCTGGCCACGTTCGGCGCGGCGCTCCTGCTGCGGCGGCTGCTGCGCCGGGAGTCGCCCGCCTGGGTGCTGCCGTTCGCGATCATCGCGCTGACGACCGTCATGACCCTCCTGCGGCCCGGCATCACCCCCGACCATCCGTGGGCGTCGCGGCGTCTCGTCGCCGTGGTCATCCCCGGCGTGCTGCTGCTGGCGGTGTGGATGCTGGCGTGGGCGGTGCGGCGGTTCCGGCGCATCGGCTACGGGCGCGTCGCCACCTTCTGCGCCGCGTTCGCCGGGGTCCTGGTGCTGGCCGTGCCGATCGGCGCGTCCTCGGCTGGGCTGGTCTTCAAACGGGTGGAGCAGGGCGAGATCAGGGCGGTCGACCGATTGTGCCGGGAACTGGAGCAGGGCACGACCGTGCTGATCGTGGAACGGGTGACGGCCGAGCGGTTCTCCCCGGTCGTCCGCAACATGTGCGGGCTGCCGACGGCACGGGTGGACGGCGCGAGCACCGCGGACGTGCAGCGGATCATCGGCCGCGTGGTGGAGGCGGGACGGCGGCCGGTGGTGCTCGGCGCCGAGAGCTCGGACGTCGCGCCCTACGGCACCCCGCGGCAGGTGGTCGACCTGCGGACCAGGCAGGACGGGCACGCGCTCGCCGACCGGCCGAAGAGCACCTGGCTCCTGGAGATCAAGGTCTGGATGGCCGAGCAGCCGCCGTCGCAGGGCTCCTGACCCGGCTCAGGCCGTCGTCTTCTTGCAGATGTTGTCGCTCGCCTTGATCTCGCCGTCCACCTTCGGGATGGAGCTGGCGCCCGAGCCGCTGAGCCCGGTGTAGTCGGCGCCGAGATAGAGGTAGACGACACCGGGCCTGCCGTTCGCCGAGGCCGTCGGCGTCACCCCCGGCACCAGCTTGGCGAGCTGGGCCGCGGCCTCCTCGCCCCCGGGTCCGTACTCGATGACGGTCTGCTGCAGGGTGCCGTTCTTGTAGACGCCGGTGGAGCCCAGGGACGCCTTGTACTTCTTGGCCGTCAGGTCGGTGACCGCGCGCCCGGCCAGGCCCTGCTGGTTGGTGCCGTTGTAGACCTTCACCGTGATGGTGGAGGGGTCCACCTTCTGGGAGGAGGTGCTGACGGGCTGCGTCCGGGTGGCGGGGGCGCCGTCGGTCTTGGCGGGGGTCTTGGGCAGGGTGTTGTCCTTGCGGATGGCGGCGAACAGCTCCTGCGCCTTGTCCTCCTGCCAGAACACCCGGCCGGCCAGGGCGGGGTTGGACTCGCGCTCGGCGACCGTGGCGTAGCGCCAGGGGACGGTGACGAACTTGATGTTCTTGGTGTTGATGCCCTTGACCTTGGTGGCAAGGGACATGATCTCGGCGGAGTTGAAGCCCTTGTCGGTGGCCAGGGACTTGGTGGCGGCGTTGACGAACTTCAGCAGCTTGGCGGGGTCGGTCATGACGCCCTTGCTGGTGGCCTTCTGGATGACCGCGCTCATGAACTGCTGCTGGCGCTGGATGCGGCCGAGGTCGGTGCCGTCGCCCAGGGAGTAGCGGGTGCGGACCCAGCCCAGCGCCTGCTCCCCGTTCAGGGTCTGCCGCCCGGCCTTGGGGATGACCAGCTAGGCCTTGGGGTCGCTGAACGCCTTGGGCGAGCAGATCTCCACCCCGCCGAGGGCGTTCACGATGCCCTTGAACCCGGTGAAGTCGACCTTGACGAAGTGGTCGATGCGGATCTGGGTGAGGGTCTCGATGGTGTTCCAGGTGCAGTACGGGCCGGCGTAGGTGAACGCGGAGTTGATCATGTCGGTGCGGGCCGGGACGACCCTCCCCGCCGAGCTCTTGCACTGGGGGATGCTCACCCAGGAGTCGCGCGGGAAGCTGATCCCGATCGCCTTGCTCCCGCCCGCCGACAGGTGCAGCAGGATCGTGGTGTCGGAGCGTTCTCCGTCCGTCCTGCCGTACTTGGAGTTGGCGCCGGCCCGGGTGTCGGAGCCCATGATGAGGATGTTCACCGAGCTGTTGAGCTTGTCGGGGCGCTTCTCCTCGGGGGCGAGGTTGTTGTACTTGTCGTCGATCCCCGTGACGTTGCCGACCAGCTTGTAATAGAAGCCGTAGGCGGTGAGGCTGGAGAGCACCAGCACGGTGGCCAGCCCGATCGAGGCCCACTGGGCGATCTTCCAGCCGGAGCCGCGTGCCACGGGGATCTCGTCGCCGGTGATCTCGGGCTGTTCCAGATATTCCAGACCGTAGTCGACTGCGCCGCGCATGACCCCGTGGTCTCCCCTGCATGCATCAAGATTCGCAGCAGTATTACGTAAATCACGTGACTTGTCTTCATGATCGGGGTCAGGTGTGCCATGAATCGCACCGCATCCGCAGGGGGCCGCTACCCTTGGCGGACGTGAGCCCTGAGCAGCCGTCCGTGCACGTCAGCATCGTCCTTCCCTGCTACAACGAGCAGGACCACGTGGTCGACGAGGTCGAGCGCATCACCAAGGCGATGGACGACAGCGGCATGAGCTACGAACTGCTCGCCTACGACGACTGCTCGACCGATGAGACGCTGGCGCGGCTGCGCGAGGCCGAGCCCCGCCACCCGCACATGAGGGTCATCCCCTTCGCGCACAACAGCGGCTCGGGCACGGTGCGGCGGATCGGCAGCCAGCAGGCGCGCGGCGACGTCGTGGTGTGGACCGACGCCGACATGACCTACCCCAACGAGCTGATCCCCGACCTCGTGCGGGTCCTGGACGAGGACACCACCGTCGACCAGGTCGTGGGGGCGCGCCGGACGGAGGAGGGCTCGCACAAGGTCCTGCGGGTGCCCGCCAAATGGGCGATCCGCAAGATCGCCGAGCGGCTGTCGGGGTCGCGGATCCCCGACCTGAACTCCGGGCTGCGGGCGTTTCGCAAGGAGGTCGCCAAGCCCTACCTGCGGCTGCTGCCGCCCGGCTTCTCCTGCGTCACCACGATCACGCTGGCGTTCCTGTGCAACCAGCACCAGGTGAGGTACGTGCCCATCGACTACTTCAAGCGGGCGGGGAAGTCGAAGTTCCACTTCACCAAGGACGCCTACCGCTACATCCTCCAGGTGCTGCGGATGGTCATGTACTTCAACCCGCTGAAGGTGCTGATGCCGCTGGCGCTGTGGCTGCTGGGCCTGGCGGTGGTGAAGGGCGTCGTCGACCAGTTCGTCCACAACATCCTGTACTTCTCCAACAACACGATGCTGATGTTCATGAGCGGGCTGCTCATCGCGTCGCTGGCGCTGCTGGCCGACCTCATCGTGCGGTCGCGGGACGGCGGGTGAGGAGCGCGCTGGGGGGCCCGGCCTTCCCCTACAAGGGCGGCGGGGCCCGGCACACGACCGAGCTGGCGCACCGGCTGCGCGCGGCGGGGCACGAGGTGGCGCTGGAGTCCTGGAAGGCCCAGTACCCGGG
>JAFACJ010000904.1 GCA_023425615.1 Actinomycetes bacterium | reverse complement strand
TGCTGTGCGCGTACGGCAGGGTGAGGGCGACGTGGACGTCGCACAGCGGGTGGTCCTGGCGGTGCAGCGGGAAGCGGACCGCCAGGTGGGCGGGGTGTCCTCGCGGGGTGCGGCCCTCGCCCGTGAGCCACGCCCCCTGCTTAAAAGGTTCGGCTATCTGCTCCACGACCGAGGCCAGGAGCGCGGGCGGCAGGGAGTCGATGGGCGGCTCGACGGCCAGGGTCACCTCGCCGATCCAGCGGGCCACGTCGTCCTCGCCCAGGGCCAGGTCCAGCACCCGGAAGGCGACGCGCAGGCGCGTGTCCTCGTCGACGAACAGGAAGTCGGGGTGGTAGGCCGAGATGTCGACGCGGGCCCGCGACTGGTCGACCCGCATGCCGAGCTTGACATAGGAGAGGTCGAACTCGTGGCCGCCGAGGTCGAGCTTGCCGGCGAGCAGGTCGGGCGCCGCCTGGCGGGCCGCGTGGAACGTCCAGGGGTCGCGCCGGGGGCGCTTCTTGCGCCAGCGCTCGGCGAGGCCGCGCGGTTCGGCGAGCCCGCCGCCGGTGAGGGTGAGGACGCGGTGCTCGGCGTCCAGCTCCCAGGCCAGCTCGGGGTGGATCTGGCGGACGAGCCCGTCGAGCTCATCCCGCAGGGCGTCCGGGAGGTCACCGGCCGCTTCCTCGATCCCGGCCCGCAGCCGGGGCCAGTGCTCCCAGAACGCGCCGATGGCCGCAGCCGCAGGCGCGTTACCACGCGATCGCTTGAAGATGCCCATATCGCCGACCATGCTAAGCCTTCGCGCGGGTCCACGCGGCTGCCTCGCCCGATATCCTGGCCGTACCATGACTCTTCGCGTGCTTGCCGCCATGTCGGGCGGCGTCGACTCGGCGGTCGCCGCGGCCCGGGTGGCCGAGGCGGGCCACGACGTCACCGGCGTGCACATGGCCCTGTCCAGCAACCCCAGGTCCCACCGGACGGGGGCGCGCGGCTGCTGCACCATCGAGGACTCGCGTGACGCCCGCCGCGCCGCCGACGTGATCGGCATCCCCTTCTACGTCTGGGACATGGCCGAGCGGTTCGAGCACGACGTGGTCGCCGACTTCGTCGCCGAGTACGCCGCGGGGCGCACCCCCAACCCGTGCCTGCGCTGCAACGAGAAGATCAAGTTCGCCGCGCTGCTGGACCGGGCGCTGGCGCTGGGCTTCGACGCCGTCTGCACCGGGCACTACGCGCAGGTGCGTGACGGCGTGCTGCGGCGCGGCGTGGACGAGGGCAAGGACCAGTCGTACGTGCTGGCCGTCTGCACCCGCGAGCAGCTGCGGCACGCGCTCTTCCCGCTGGGCGACACCACCAAGGCCGACATCCGGCACGAGGCCGAGCGCCGCGGGCTCCAGGTGGCCGACAAGCCAGACAGCCACGACATCTGCTTCATCGCGGACGGGGACACCCGGGCGTTCCTGGCCGGGCGGCTGGGCGCCGAGAAGGGCCCGATCGTGGACGAGGAGGGGCGTGTCGTCGGCGAGCACGAGGGCGCGTACGCCTTCACCGTGGGCCAGCGCAAGGGGCTGCGGATCGGCACCCCGGCGCCCGACGGCAGGCCGCGGTACGTGCTGGACATCTCGCCGGTCACCAACACCGTGCGGGTCGGCCCGCGCGAGGCGCTGGACGTCGTGGAGATCGTCGGGGAGCGCCTGATCGGCCTGGAGGGCTGGCTGCCCGAGCGCTGCCAGGTGCAGCTGCGCGCCCACGGTGCGGTCCACGACTGCGAGCCGCGGGTGCGTGACGGCGTGCTGCGGCTGCGGCTGCTGACCCCGGCCCGGGGCGTGGCCCCGGGCCAGGCCGCGGTGCTCTACGAGGGCGACACCGTGCTGGGCTCGGCGACGATCTCCTCCGCCTCGCCCGCCGCCTGAGTCTTCAGCCCGGCGATGGTCAGCAGGGCGAGGAAGGTCAGCGCGTTCGCCACGGTGATCGCCAGGTCTCCGCTGACCAGACCGTAGGCCAGCCACAGGCCGACACCGCACATGAGCAGGCTGAGGTAGGCCCAGGAGAAGTCGTCGGTGGACCGGGTGCGCCAGCTGCGCAGGAGCTGGGGGAGCCAGCAGCCGGTGGTGAGCGCGCCCGCAAGGAGGCCGAGGACCGTCATCGTCTCGCGAAACCCTTCACTTCTTCGTGGGGCAGGGGGGTGGGTAGAGCGTTCCCTTTCGCCATGGGACCGTTCCATGAGAGTAACGTGGCTCACATTCCATGTCCGAAAAAATGCCGATATTAATATGAAAACTCTAAGAAACAGGCTTGTCACCAGGGTGAAGCGCTCCGGGTGAAGGAGCGCCCCCGGCGTCGCGGACGAGTTCCAGCGCCGCCTCCAGCACGGGCAGCAGCCGTTCGGCGAGCCCCTCCCGCGGCACCGGCGCGGCGGACTGGACGCCCACCGTGATGAGCAGGCGCTCGGAGACGGCGGTCAGGGTCGCGGAGTCCGGGTCGAAAAGGGCGCCCTCGCCCACCCCGATGAGGGACACCTTCTCGCCCTCGGGAACGCCGTAGACCTCCCACAGGTCCAGGCCGGTCTTCATCGCGTACCGGCGCTGGTAGGACACGACGAGCGCGACCGCCTTCTTCTTCACGGCGCCGCTGAACCTGACGCCGTAGGTCTCCTCCCGCGCGTCGGTCAGGCAGTCCTTCGGCCTGGCGCCGAGGGCCTTCTCGACGGCCTCGGCGGGGAGCCTCCCGCAGGCGTCGGGGCGGGGGAGCTCCCGCAGCGTCAGGGAGCCTGGAGGGGAGTACCCGCCGCAGGCCGTCGCCAGGAGGAGGCAGGCCGCGAGCATCAGGCGTGCGCGCATGGCGCGCAGGATAGGGCACTGCCCCGGCGCGGGAGAATGGGCTGTGTGAGTCTTCCCTGGCCTGAGGCGAGCGCGACGGGAGTGGGGTCGTATCCGGGAACGGACGCGGCCGAGGTCACCGAGGTCGTGTTCGGTGAGCTGCCCCTGCCGCACCTGCCCGAACTGCCCGGCCGCGGTCCGGGCGCCGACATGATCGGCCGCGGCGCCGCGCTGCTGGTGGAGCTGCCCGTGCACCTCCAGCCGTCCGGCTGGCGCTTCGCCGACCGCCCCGGCGTCGACCTGCGGCGCGCCCGCGACTATCTGCGGTGGGATCTTGACCTGCTGGAGGAGCGGGCGCCGCAGGGCCCGGTCAAACTCCAGGTCTGCGGTCCGTGGACGCTGGCGGCCTCGATCGAGCTGCCCGCCGGAGAGCGGGCGCTGCGCGACGCCGGCGCCGTCCGCGACCTCATCGCCTCGCTGGCCGAGGGCGTGCGCGGGCATGTGGCCGAGGTGCGGCGGCGGCTGCCGGACGCGCAGATCCTGCTCCAGGTGGACGAGCCCGCCCTGCCGTCCGTGCTGGCCGGGCGGGTCCCCACGGCCAGCGGCTTTCGCACCCTGCGCTCGGTGGCCGCGCCGGTGGCGCAGGAGGGGCTGCGGCAGGTGCTGGAGGCCGCCGACGCCTTCCCGATCGTGCACTGCTGCGCCCGCGACGTCCCGTTCCCCGTGCTGCTGGGCGCGGGCGCGCGCGGCCTGTCGGTGGCGCCCTCGGCGATCTCCGCCAGGGGCGACGAGGCCATCGGCGAGGCGATCGAGGACGGCGTCGCGTTCTTCTTCGGGGTGGTGCCCGGCGTCGACTCCCGGCTGCCGGAGCCCGCCAAGTCCGTCCAGCCCGTCCGCGAGCTGTGGCGGCGGCTGGGTTTCGGTGCCGAGAGCCTGTCCCGCCAGGTGGTGGTGACCCCCGAGTGCGGCCTGGCGGGCGCTTCGCAGCGCTATGTCCGGCAGGCACTCGCCCACTGCGTGAAGGCGGCAGGAACGCTGGCCGACACCCCCGGGTGAGGCTCGGAAACTGTCAGTGGGGGGCGGGAAGATGGAGAAGTCGGCGGTGGTGAGTTCGGGAGGTCGGAAGAGTTGAGCAGCGTGGAGCGGCATGCCGAGCTGGTACGTGAGCTGAGGGACGCCAACTACCGCTACTACGTCCTGGACCAGCCGGTGCTCAGCGACATCGAGTACGACCTGAGGCTGCGCGAGCTCCAGGAGCTGGAGGAGACCTACCCCGAGCTGGTCACCCCCGACTCGCCGACCCAGGTCGTGGGCAGCGAGATCATCACGGACTTCGCGACGGTGCGGCATCTGGAGCGGATGCAGAGCCTGGACAACGCGATGGACTTCGCCGAGCTCGACGTGTGGGCAGAGCGCCTCGAGGCGGGGATCGGCGGCGTCCCCGGCGGCGGCTACCTGTGCGAGCTGAAGATCGACGGGCTGGCGATCGCGCTGACCTACGAGAAGGGCATGCTGGTGCGCGGGGTGACCCGCGGCGACGGCGTGCAGGGCGAGGACGTCACCCACAACATCAGGACGATCGCCTCGATCCCCACCCGGCTGGAGGGCGAGGAGGTGCCCGACCTGGTGGAGATCCGCGGTGAGGTCTTCATGACGGTCGAGACCTTCAAGCGGCTGAACGAGAAGCGGGAGGCCGAGGGCGAGGAGCCCTTCCGCAACCCGCGCAACACCGCCGCGGGCTCGCTGCGCCAGAAGGACCCGCGCATCACCCGGCAGCGCCCCCTGAACATGATCGTCCACGGCTACGGCGCGTGGGAGGGCGGCCCGCGGGTCCCGGCGAGCCAGAGCGAGACGTATGAGGTGTTCCGCTCCTGGGGGCTGCCGGTCAGCGAGCTGTACCGGGTGGTTCCCGACATCGCCGGGGTCAAGGAGTACATCGCCCACTACGGCGAGCACCGGCACGACCCGGCGTACGAGATCGACGGCGTGGTGGTGAAGGTCGACGACCGCGCCACGCAGCGGCGTCTCGGCTCCACGAGCCGGGCGCCGCGCTGGGCGATCGCCTTCAAGTACCCGCCGGAGGAGGTGCGCACCAGGCTCCTGGACATCAAGGTCGGTGTCGGCCGCACCGGCCGGGTCACCCCGTGGGGCCTGATGGAGCCGGTCTCGGTCGCCGGGTCCACGGTCGAGCGGGCCACCTTGCACAACGCCTTCGAGGTGGCGCGCAAGGGCGTGCGCATCGGCGACACCGTGGTGCTGCGCAAGGCGGGCCACGTCATCCCCGAGATCGTCGGCCCGGTGGAGGAGCTGCGGGACGGCACCGAGCGCGAGTTCCAGATGCCCGAGCGCTGCCCGGAGTGCCACACCGAGCTCGCCTACGCCAAGGAGGGCGACAAGGACATCCGCTGCCCCAACACCCGGTTCTGCCCGGGCCAGCTCCGCGAGCGGATCTACTTCCTGGCCAGCCGCAAGGCGCTGGACATCGAGTCGCTGGGCTATGTCGCGGCCACCGCCCTCACCCAGCCGCTGGAGCCGGTGGACGCCCCGGTCAAGGACGAGGGCGACCTGTTCCATCTGACGCGGGAGCAGCTCCTGCCGATCCG
>JAFACJ010000886.1 GCA_023425615.1 Actinomycetes bacterium | reverse complement strand
CCGAGATCAACAGACGTCTTCGGCAGGACACCGTCGTCTGACCCCCCGAGGAGGCCCCGTGGCCAAGCACGTTTTCCTATCCAACGGATGGCTCGACGCCGTGGAGGCGCTGCGGCCCGAATGGCCCGAGCCCCCGGCCGAGGTCAAGGGACTGCTGATCAACCTGATCATCACCGGCGGCCCCGACGGCGACGTCCAGGTGCACGCCGACTCCGGGATCGTCGAGCGCGGCCTGCACCCCGACGCCGCCACCACCGTCACCGTCCCCTACCCGGTGGCCGAGCGCCTCTATGTCAAGAACGACCCCTCCCTGGTGATGAGCTCGATCATGTCCGGTGAGCTCACCATCGAGGGCGACTCCGCCCAGGTCCTGGCGATGATCAACGTCCAGGGCGAGCCCACCCCGCAGCAGCTCGCCTTCCAGGAGAAGATCCAGGCCATCACCGCCTGAACGGAGCGCGGCAGCGAGCCCGGCTCTAGGGGGCTAGAGCCGGGACGAGCAGTTCCGACAGGAACGGGCGCAGCGGGACGCGGGGCGGTGAGACCATGACGGTGACGGCGATGCGGGCCAGCCAGTCGGCGACGATGCCCGGATCGCGGTCGGCGATGATCCCCGCCCGGACGGTCAGCGCGATGAGCGGGGCGATGCGCTCGGAGATCTCCCGGAAGAACTGCGGGATGCCGTCGGCCAGCAGCGTGCCCAGCAGCTCGCGCTCGTCGGTGAGGATCTTGTGCACCACCGGGTGCGCCAGCGCCTCCTCCACCACCGCCGCCAGCAGCTCGATGGCGGCCTCCGGGCCGCGCAGCCCGGCCACCCGGGTGGGCAGGCCGGCCAGGATCCGGTGCATCTCCCGGGAGACCAGCAGACGGGTGGCCTGCTCGACGTTGCCGACCTGCCGGTAGACCGTGGTGCGGTTGACGCCGAGCTCCCGCGCGATGTCCTGGACGGAGGTGCGGCCGATGCCGTACCGGGTGAAGCAGCGGGTGGCGGCGTCGAGGTTGGGGTCCCGCGCCGGGGCGGGCCGGGGCGGCAGCCCCGGGGTCCGGACCGCCTGGCCTGCCTTGACCATCTTTCTCGTCTCCCTTACGTGCTGCGACAATGCTACATCTTTGTTGCAATACGCCGGAGTTGTACGGTGGGAGAGATCCCCGACACCGGGAGTGCCGATGAACGCTGGAGAACGGCTGGCGGCAGCGCCCCGCTGGCACCACGCCGAACCGCCGCGGATCACGCCGGGCGGCCTCGCCGAGCTCGGTCCGCGCACCTGGCTGATGACCCGCGCGCTCTCCCGGCTCGCCGGGACGTCCGGCTTCAGGCTGCTGGACATCACCGGGCGCGACCGGCGGCTGATGCGCCGGTACCTGCGGTTCGCCGCGGCCGTCGTCTCCTTCGGCAGGCTGGAGCGGGCGGACGTGGAACTGCTCACGCTGCGGACGGCGTGGAACATCGGCGCCTGGTATGAGTTCTTCCACCACCTGAAGCTCTCCCGGATGAGCGGCCTGTCCATCGACACCGTGGAGCGGGTCGCCGACGGCCCGGAGGCGGCGGGCTGGAACCCCCGCCAGACGGCGCTGCTGCGGGCGGCCGACGAACTGCACGCCCTGCGCGCGATCAGCGAGCCGACCCTCGCCGAACTGCGCGGGTTCCTCGACGAGTCGCGCCTGGTGGAGCTGTGCCTGCTGGTCGGCCACTACGAGATGCTCGGCATGTTCCTGAAGACGGCGGGCACGGTGCCCGAGCCCGGCGCCTGGGAACGCGGCCCGTTCTCCTGGGTGCGCGCCGACGACGACTCCGACCGGCTCGCGCCCGCCGGGCTGCCGGAGCTGAACAAGCGGTTCACCAACCGCGTGCAGGGCCTGTGGGCCCCCTACCTCCCGCCGTTCGCGATGGTCGTCCACCGGGGCCGGGTCTCCGGGCGCGAGTACCGCACACCCGTCGTGGCGCTGCGCTCGGGCCGGTTCCTCATCATCGCCCTGCCCTACGGCGACCGGACGGACTGGGTGCGCAACCTGCTCGCCGCGGGCCGCGGCGGCGTCGAGCGGCTCGGGCGGCTGCACCGCGTCACCGGCGTTCGCGTCACCGACGTCCCACCGCGGGCGACCTCGTGCCGCGCCGCGCCCGCCGCGCGCTGAGCCTGGTGAAGATCCTCATCTGCGAGCTCGACCGACCCTGAAGGAGTGGTGATGTCGCAAGCCGTCGAGGTCATCGGCCGCCATCCCCGGCTGCTGTGGCCCTGGCTGTCCTTCTGGGTGCCCCTGTACCGGCGCGGCGGCCTGTCACGCCGCGACGTCGAACTCGTCCTGCGGCGCACCGCCCGGCACACCGACCGCCACGACGGGCAGCGCGAGGAGGACGACGCCTCGCTCGACGAGCGCCGCAGGCTGCTGCTGGCCGCCGTGGACGAGCTGTGCGCCGACCGGATGATCTCCGACGGCACCTGGCGGGCGCTCTCGGCCTTCTACAGCCGGAACCAGCTCGCGGCCCTGTGCTTCATCGTCGGCAACCGGGCGATCCAGTCGATGGTCTCCAACACCTTCGACTAGCCCTTGGGCTCGAACAGGGGAGCCAGGCCCGCGACGAACGAGCGGATGACGGGGTGCTGCTCCTGCGGGGTCTTGCCGCGCAGCCCGAGGACGGGGTCCACGCCGTCGTAGTAGGGGGCGAGCGCCAGGTGGGGCAGCACCAGCAGCAGCAGCGCGGTCGTGGCCGTCTCGTCGAGGTCGGCGCGGATGTCGCCGCGCTCCCGCCAGATCCGGGTGAGCGGCGGGATCGTCGTCAGGTAGTAGTGGTAGGACGGCGCGCGCACCAGGGCGCGGACCGTGTTGTCGATCTCCAGGTTGACGGCGGCGGTCACCCCGCGCTCCAGGGGGTGCTCGGCGAAGTAGTCGGCCCACATGCAGCACACGTCGCCCAGCCAGTGGACGAAGGACTGGTCGAAGTCGCTGGCCGCGATCCGCCGCTGCATCTCGGCGTGGATCCGCTGCGCCGTCTCCTCGGCGACGTAGGCGAAGAACTCCAGCTTGTCGTCGAAGTACTGGAACAGCGAGCCCTTGGCGATCCCCGCCTCGCGCGCGATGGTGTTGAGGCTGCCGGTGGAGTACCCGTGCGTCCCGAACTCGCGCTGCGCGGCCTCCAGGACCC
>JAFACJ010000831.1 GCA_023425615.1 Actinomycetes bacterium | reverse complement strand
CCCGGCGCATGGTCCTCTTCGAACGGTTCACCGTCGATGGCTGGCGCGCGGCGATCCGTGCCCACCGGCCCAGGCTCGCGGGACTGCCGCCCGCGGCGATCCGTGCCGTCATGGAGGCCGACGTGCCCGCGGAGGACCTGTCCAGCCTGGTCGCGATCACCGCGGGAGCCGCCCCCGTCAAGGCCGAGCTCGCCGACGCGTTCCTGGCGCGCTATGGCGCCGCCGTGCTCGTCGTCTACGGCGCCACCGAGTTCTCCGGCGCGGTCGCGGGCTGGTCCCTGCGCGACCACCGCGCCTGGTGGTCGCGCAAACGAGGCAGCGTCGGCCGCCCCTTCCCGGGCGTCGAGCTGCGCGTCATCGACGAGGACGGCGTGGAGCAGCCGACCGGAGAACGCGGTGTCCTGGAGATCCGGACCCCGCAGGCGGGTGACGGCGGGGACTGGGTCCGCACCAGCGACCTCGCCCGCATCGACGAGGACGGATTCCTCTACATCGTCGGCCGCGCCGACGACGTCATCATCCGCGGCGGCTTCAAGGTCCTGCCCTCGACGGTCGTCACCGCCCTGGAGACGCATCCTGCCGTCGCGGAGGCCGCGGTCTGCGCCCGGCCCGAATCCAGGCTCGGCGAGGTGCCGGTCGCCGCGTTCGAGACCGTCTCCGGAGCGCCGGTCCCGTCGGGGGAGGAGCTGCGCGCCTGGTGCCGCGAGCGCCTCCTGCCCTATGAGGTCCCGGTCGGGTTCCTGCACGTCGAGGCGCTGCCCCGCGGCGTCTCGCAGAAGGTCGACCGCGCGGGGCTCCTCGCCCTTTTCGACGAACGCGCGCTCGGCGCCTGACACCGGGGATCAAGGAGGAGCCGTCATGGAGCTGGAGGAGTTCCGCGCCGAGGTGCGGGAGTTCGTGAAGGCGCACGCGCCGAGGTCCAAGGTGCGCGCCGGGGTGCGCAGCCCCGAGGACGAGGGCGAGCTCAAGGCGCTCATGCGGTGGACCGCCGACCTGTTCGACGCCGGCTACCTCGGCGCGGACTGGCCGGTGGAGTACGGCGGGACCGCCGGCCACGACCCGATGCGGGACGTCGTGGTCCGTGAGGAGATCGCCCGTGCCCGCGCCCCGATGCCCGCCTCGGGCGGCGAGCTCGCCGCCCACGCGCTCATCGGTTTCGGGACCGACGCCCAGAAGGCGCGCTATCTGCCGCCGATCCGGGCGGGCCGGGAGCTGTGGTGCCAGCTGTTCAGCGAGCCCGACGCGGGCAGCGACCTGGCCTCGCTGCGGACCACCGCGGTCCGCGACGGCGACGAGTGGGTGGTGAGCGGCCAGAAGGTATGGACGACCAACGGCCACTGGTCGGACCTCGGCTACCTGCTGGCCCGCACCGACCCCGCCGTCCCCGGGCACAGGGGGATCAGCGCGCTCGTCCTCGACATGCGCGCCCCCGGCGTCCAGGTGCGCCCGCTGCGGGAGCTCACCGGAACGTCGGACTTCAACGAGGTCTTCTTCGACGAGGTCAGGCTGCCCTCCGACGCGGTCATCGGAGAGCCCGGCCAGGGCTGGCTCATCGCCAACGTCTCGCTCGCGCAGGAGCGCCACGGCGTCGGCGCGTCGGTCGTGCGGCTCCAGCTCGCCTGGGAGGACCTCGTGACCGTCGCCCGGACGGTCACGGTCGGCGGCAGGCCCGCCGCCGACCTCGACGATGTCCGCCAGGAGCTGGCGAGGCTGCGCGCCGAGGTCGACGCCTGCGCGCGGCTCACCCGCGCTTCGCTGGCCCGCTGGAAGGCGGGGCGCGCGCAGGTCTTCGACGCGCCCATGGCCAAGCTCATGTTCAGCGAGGTGAACCTGCGCCTGGCCGAGTACGCGCTGTCGCTGCTCGGCGGCCGTGGCGTGCTCGTCGAGGGCGACCCGGAGGCCCTGGACGAGGGCCGCTGGCAGGACGAGTACCTCTACGCCCGCGCCTACACGATCGCGGGCGGAAGTTCCGAGGTCATGCGCAACATCATCGCGGAGCGAGGTCTCGGCCTGCCCCGCGAGAGCCGCTGAGAGGAGTCGCGATGACGACCGCAGGAGAGCCCGTGTCCGAGGAGAGGTTCGGAGTCCTCACCGACGCCGCCATCGAACGCTCCCGCAAACGCCTGGGAGTGCCGCAGCCCCTGCACAACCCGCCGCACAACCACGAGGTGACCGAGGACAACACCCGGCACTTCATCTACGGCTACGGCGATGACAATCCGCTGTACAGCGACCCCGCCTACGGGGCGAAGACCCGCTGGGGCACCATGATCGCCCCGCCGAACTTCCTCTACACCATGGGCGAGAACGCCGCGCCCAAACCGGACCCGCCGACCAGGGCGCTGCTGAAGGGCGACCCGTTCGCCGGACTCGGCTCCTACCAGGCCGTCATGGAGTTCGAATACTGGCGTCCCCTGGTCCTCGGCGACCGCTGCAAGGCGCTGCGGTCGCAGGTCGGGGTGGTGCCCCGCCCGAGCCGGTTCGGCGGACGCTCCGTCCACATCACCCACGACTTCATCTACGCCAACGACGCGGGCGAGCCGGTCGCCGTCCAGCGCGGCACGTGGGTCAACACCGAACGCGACGCCTCCCGCGCCGGCGCCAAGGAGAAACTGGTCCGGGAACCCTACGCCCCCGGGCAGCTGGCCGAGATCGAGGAGGCATACGCCGCGGAGACCCGGCGTGGCGCCGAACCCCGCTACTGGGAGGATGTGGAGGTCGGCGACGAGCTCCAGCAGCGCGTCAAGGGCCCGCTGACGGTCACCGACGTGGTGGTCTGGCACGCGGGCTGGGGCATGCAGCTCACCCCGCCCGGCAACTTCAAGCTGGCACACCGGATCCGCAGGAAGGCACCCGGCCTTTACCCGCCGAATCCGCTGAACATCCCCGACACCGTGCAGCGCCTCCACTGGGAACCCGAGCGCGCCCGCGAACTGGGCCTGCCCGCCCCCTACGACTACGGCGCGATGCGCGAGACCTGGCTGACCCATCTCATCACCGACTGGATGGGCGACGACGCCTGGCTGTGGAGGCTCCGCTGCGAGCACCGCAAGTTCAACTACCTCGGCGACACCACCTGGGTCCGCGGCCATGTCGCGGGCAAGGCGGAGACCGAGCACGGCCATGAGGTCCACCTGGAGCTCCGCTGCGAGAACCAGCGCGGCCAGGTCACCACCCCGGGCACCGCGGTCGTCCTCCTCCCCACCCGGGAACGGCCGGTCGTGGAGCTCCCCGCCCCGCCCGCCGACTCCCTGGAGGGCGTCCTCCGCACCGAACTGGAGCGCTTCGCCGTGTAGGCGGGGGAGATCTCGGGATCGAGCTCACGCCCGCCTCGGACTGAGCCTTCCCGCTCGCCGCCCCGCCGACGGGACCCTCCGCCGAGGACTCAGCGCAGGGTCCACTGCGGTTTCACCGCGGTGGACCTGTCGACTTGGGCGATGCCGATGGGGTTGCCGATCTGGGTGTAGGTCAGGCCGGTGCGCAGGGCCTGGGTGCGGCCGGTGTCGAGGGACTCCCAGATGGCCTTGATGCTGCCCTGGATCGCGACGGGCGGTTTGGCGGCGATGATGCGGGCGAGTTCGTCGCCGCGCTCCCACAGTTTCTCGCGGGGGAGGATCTCGCTGACGAGCCCGATCTCCAGGGCGCGTTCGGCCGACAGCCGCTCGTCCAGGCCGAGGAGGGTCATGCGGAGCACCTCGCCGAGGGGAATCCGGCGGGAGAGGCCGATGGGTTCGAGCGCGGCGGTGAGCCCGTAGTTGACGTGCGGGGCGAAGAAGGTGGCGTCCTCGGAGCAGATGACGATGTCGCCCTCGTTGATCCAGTAGAACGCGCCGCCGGCCGCCATGCCGTGCACGCAGACGATCACCGGCTTCCACACCCGGTTGAGCTTGGGCGAGAGGCGCTCGCCGGGGTCGGCCTGTGTCCAGACGTTGGGGTGGGTGTCGAGCCCTTCCCTGACGTCGACGCCGGTGCAGAACGCCCGCTCTCCCGCCGCCCGCAGCACGACCACGTGCACGTCGTCGTCCTCGCGTACCGTGCGCCAGAGCAGCGCGAACTCCTCGCACATGGTCTCGGTGAAGCTGTTCAGCCGCTCCGGGCGGTTGATCGTCACGGTCGCGACGTGGTCGGACACCTCGTAGATG
>JAFACJ010000778.1 GCA_023425615.1 Actinomycetes bacterium | reverse complement strand
CCGCGCGGGCAGGACCAGTTCCAGCAGCGCACCGAACACCGGGCCATCCTCCCCGAGGGGAGTGACAGTCAGCCCGGGTAGACCGGGGAGGACCCGATGATCCCGCAGTCCCAGGTGCTGAACCTGGGATCGTCGTTCAGCGCCTGGAGGCAGGTGGTCGGGCGCTGGTCACGCTCCCCGGGGCCGATGCCCAGCAGGATCTCCTTGCCGGGCGCGGCGGTGATGCTCGTCGGCGTGCCCTCGAAGCTGCCGCCGATGGCGCGGATCGAGCCGCCGCTGATCGGCACCTCGTACGGCAGGATGCTGGTGGAGTCGCCGGCCCTGCCCAGCACCGCGAGCGTGTCGGCGTCACGCCAGGCCAGGTCCACCACCGACGTCAGCTCGGCGTTGATGGAGTGGAATCCCAGCGACGCGGGGGCTCCGCCGGGCGTGATCCGGCCGATCTGGATCTCCGTCTGCGACCCGTCGCCGATCAGGGCGGCGACCCGCACGCCGTCCCTCGCCACGCGCAGCGCCTTGATCTGCCGGCCGCCCTTGAGCTCGGTCAGCGCGGGCAGCGCGACCGCCTTGTCCTGGCCGGCGGGCAGCAGCCAGAGCTTGGAGGCGGAGCCGCTCTTGTTCTGCACGATCCACAGGTTCCCCGAACGGTCCCAGGAGGGCCGCAGCAGCGTCGCGTCCTTCTCCGCCTTCAGCACCTCGCGCGGCGGGCTGGCGCCCTGGTCCTGGCTGCTGACCTCGCCCACGTACAGGGACTGCCCGGACAGCGAGACCCCGGCGAACGACTGGCCGTTCAGCGCCACCGCCGCGTCGCGGAACCGCCTCCCGCCGGCCGCGGGGACGGGGACCGCCAGATTGCCCTGGAGCAGGGCGAGCCGCCCCGACTCATCCAGCAGGTACTGGAACTCGCCGGTGGCACGGCTCGGCGCGTCAGGACCGAGGTCCTCCCAGCGCTTCTTCTCCTGTACCTCCAGGCCGTCGCTGGTGCGCTTGGTCTTGCCGTCGATCTGGAGCCGCATCGCGCGGATCTCGGTGAGCTGGCCCAGCGTCCAGACGAGCTGCGCCGACATGTTGTCGACGTTCCCCGACGCCGCCTCGCGGCTGAGGTTCACGGTGGCGACGTCCTCCTCCAGCCTGACCTTGCCCAGCAGCCGGGTGCCGGCCGGGAAGGAGGAGCTCACCGCGCCGTCCAGCCACGGGGTGGTCTTGCTCAGCAGCGACTTCACCAGCTGGCTGGGCAGGTCCGAGCGGTTGAGCAGCGGCAGGAACACCGAGTCGGGCACCAGCGCCTGCCGGTCGGGCGCGAAGTAGTACAGGTTCGTGGTGCGGAAGACGCGGTCCACGTCGCTGCGGAAGAGCACGAGCTCCCGCGGCTTGCGGGAGATCCGCCAGCGGTCGGGCGCCACCTGCTTGAGGACGAACGCCACCTCGTGGCCGGGGCGGTTGAGCGCCTCGTACTGGCCGGAGGAGCTGATCTGGCCGAGCCTGTCGCCGTAGAGCTGGACGGTGGTCTCGTCCCTGCCCTCCTCGGTGGTCAGCACGGTGGGCGACGTGGACTGCGGGTCGTCCAGGACCGTCACCGGGGGCCGGACGGTCGGCTCCCAGACGATGTCGTCGGAGAGGTAGGCGCGCATCGCCTCGTGGTCGTTGTCGAAGTTGGCCATCGCCACGAGGTAGCCGCGCACGACCTGCTCGGGCGACCAGCCGTCCTTCGGCGCCGTCGGGACGATCCGGACGTAGGGCTCGTCGAACGGCTCGGTGCGCCCACTGGTGTCCTGCGCGGTCACCCAGCCGCCGGTGGGCAGCCCGGCGCAGCCCGACAGGCAGGAGACGGCAAGGACGGCGGCGAGGATCCGCTTCACTCGGCGACCTCCAGATCAGCGAGATCGGCGCGGTTCAACTCGACTTCGGCAGGTACCAGCGGCAGCGGCGAGCCGCGCAGCTCCGAGCCGGCGACCCGGGGCAGCGACAGCCGGAACTGCGAGCCGACGCCCGGCTCACCCCACGCCTGCAACCAGCCGCCGTGCAGCTGGGCGTCCTCGCGGGAGATGGAGAGCCCGAGCCCGGTGCCGCCGATGGTGCGGGCGCGCGAGGGGTCGGCCCGCCAGAACCGGTCGAAGACGAGCTGGGCCTCGCCCGGCTTCAGCCCGGTGCCGTGGTCGCGGACGGCCAGCGCGACGGCGTCGCGGTCGGCGGCGACGGTGACCACGATGTCCTTGCCCTCGCCGTGCTCGACGGCGTTGAACAGCAGGTTGCGCAGGATCCTGGCGACGCGGCGGCGGTCGACCTCGGCCATGCACGCCTCGCCCGGCAGCTTGAGGACGATCTTGCCGCCGCGCCGCTCGGCGACGTCCTGCACATCGTCGACGGCGGTCAGCACCAGCTCTCGGACGTCGACGGACTCGGCGTCCAGGGTCGCCGCGCCCGCGTCGTGGCGGCTGATCTCCAGCAGGTCGGCCAGCAGCGACTCGAACCGCTCCATCTGGCTCTGCAGCAGCTCCGCCGAGCGGGAGACCATCGCCTGGAAGTCCTCGCGGTGCTCGTACAGCATGTCCGCGGCGATCTTCATGGTGGTGAGCGGGGTGCGCAGCTCGTGCGAGACGTCCGAGACGAACTGGCGCTGCACCTGCGACAGGCCCTCCAGCTCGGAGATCTTCTCCTGGAGGGTGGTGGCCATGTCGTTGAAGGAGCGCCCGAGCTTGGCCAGGTCGTCCTCGCCGCGCACCTTCATGCGCTCCTCCAGCCGCCCGGCGGCCAATCGCTCGGCGGACTGGGCGGCGAGCCGGACGGGGATGACGATCTGCCGTGTCACCACCGAGGCGATCGCCGCCAGCAGCAGCACCAGCGCCACCCCGACGCCGACCATGGTGCGCTGCACGAAGACCAGCGTCCGCTGCTCCTGCTTGAGCGGGAAGAGGTAGTACAGCTCGTACGGGCCGTCCTTGGCGCCGGCGATCAGCGCGGCCTCGTCCTCGTGGTACTGGCGCACGAGCTTGCCGATGGTCCAGATCCGGGCGCCGGGCTCCCGGCTGATCTCCTCGGTGAGCTGGCGCGGGATGCTCGCCGGGTCGAGGTCGTTGGTGGGCAGGCCGCCGTTGGTGTCCTCGCTGGTGTCGCGCAGGTACACCTCATAGCGTCCGGACGGGCCGCTGCGCGCCGCGAGCTCCTTGACCACCCGCTCGGCGACGCGGTCGCCCTGGGTGCGCTTGAGGATGCCGAGGCCCTCGGTGAGCTGCTGGGTGGCCGACTCGCCGCGGCTCTCCAGCAGCGCGGTGGTGATCTGCTGCATCAGGAAGACGCCGAGGACCACCGCGACGATCGTCGACAGCAGCAGGGTGGTGGTGACCACACGGACCTGAATGGAGCTGCGCCAGCGCACATAGGAGCGGCGCCACAGCC
>JAFACJ010000715.1 GCA_023425615.1 Actinomycetes bacterium | reverse complement strand
GGCTGTGGGCGATCCTGTGGCCCGCGGCGGCCGGGGCGCTGATGGCCGACCAGCTCCAGCTCCTTGACCTGCGGGAGCCGGGCATGGACCTCGATCTTCCCTTCGGGGCGCCCTGCCCGCGCCTCGGCGGGCTGCTGGAGACCTGAGACCGACATGGCATGGCAGGGAACGCCGGGCGCTCAAGCCGTGCGTTCCTTCGGCAAGGAAGGATAGGCTTCGCGGGTGACTGCGCGCATTGAACAGATTGTGACCAGTGGCCCCGTGACCGTGGACGACGAGGTCTTCACCGTCGAGGTGAACACCTGGATCGTCGGCGACGACGAGGCCGTGATCGTGATCGACCCGGCCAACGACGCCGAGGCCGTGCTCAAGGCGGTCGACGGGCGCGAGGTCATGGCCGTGGTCTGCACGAACGGAAGAGACAACATCGTCAGCACCGTCCTGGAGGTGTCGACGGACGAGGAGCGCGGAGACGCCCCGATCCTGCTGCACCGCGGCGACCGGAGCCTGTGGCGCGACTACTTCCGCAAGCTCGCCAAGGACACCGACGACGAGGAGCTGCGCTCCCTGGAGCCCGACCAGTACCTGGAGGAGGGCGGGACGTTCGAGATCGCCGGCGTCCAGCTGGAGGTCCTGAACACCCCCGGTTTCACCCCGGGCAGCATCTCGCTGTACGGCGAGGGCGACGGCGTCCTGTTCACCGGCGGCACGCTGTGGCGCGGCCGTCCCGGCTCCTACGGCGACCTCTACCTGGACCTGCACGCCCAGCTGAACTCCATCACCGCCCAGTTCGGCCAGCTTCCGGCCGACACCCGCGTCCTGCCGGGCAGCGGCGAGGAGAGCACGATCGGCGACGAGGCGGACCGCTGGGAGTCCTGGTACTCCCTGCAGGCGTCCTCCTCCGACGCCGAGGAGTGATCGGGGGCCCGTGGAGCAGCTCGGGCTGGAGGGCATGCCGCGCCCGCTGTACCCGTGCACCCCGTCGCGGCTGAACACCTGGCTGGACTGCCCGCGCCGGTACCGGATGACCTACCTGGACCGGCCGCAGCCCGCCAAGGGGCCGCCGTGGGCGCACAACAGCCTGGGCGCCGCGGTGCACAACGCGCTGGCCGGCTACTGGCGGCTGCCCCCGGCCGAGCGGACGCCGCGGGCGGCGGGGGCGCTGCTGGTCCGCGGCTGGCTGACCGACGGGTTCCGCGACGCCGAGCAGTCACGCTCCTGGCGGGAGCGGGCACGGACGATGGTCGAGGACTACGCGTCCGGGCTCGATCCCGCCCTGGAGCCGGCGGGCGTGGAGCGCACGGTGTCCACCCGGACCGAGGTGATCGCGGTGTCGGGCCGGATCGACCGCCTCGACCACCGGGGCGGCGGGCTCGCCGTCGTCGACTACAAGACGGGACGCCGCACGCCGGGGCCCGAGGACGCGCGCGGCTCACTGGCCCTGGCGCTGTACGCGGTCGCCGCCTCGCGGATGCTGCGCCTCCCCTGCCGCACCGTCGAACTGCACCATCTGCCGACCGGCACGGTAGCCCACTGGGAGCACACCGAGGAGTCGCTGGCCCGGCAGCTGCGCAGGGCCGAGCAGATCGCCGTCGAGTGCGCCGACGCCGACGAGGCGTACCGAGGCGGCCCCCCGGCTCCGCGCCGGGAGGGCGGGACCGTGGAGCACGCCCCGTACGATGCCGTCTTCCCGCCCCGTACAGGGCCGCTGTGCGGCTGGTGCGACTTCTCGCGCCACTGCCCCGAGGGCAGGGCGGCCGCCGCTCTTCGTGAGCCCTGGGCGGCCCTGGAGCGGGACGGGGTCAGGCCGGAGTGAGGGCGCGCTGGGAGGGCCAGCGCCGGGGGTCGCGCAGCCCCATCAGGCCCTCGGACAGGTCGTAGCCCTCGGCCGCCAGCGCCTGGCGGCTGCGCTCCAGCATCTCGCGGGTCGGCTTCATGAACGCGAAGTCGTGGACGGACTCGGGCACCGCGTTCACCGCCAGCCGGAACGAGCGCAGGGCGGCGGTCACCATCGGCTGGGGCACCTCCGGGAGCAGCCCGTACATCTCCCGCGCCCACTGGGGCAGGGTGTAGTAGCACAGCGCGCCGAAGGGGAACCAGGCGGGCTTGCCGGGGGTGAGGAACCTGAGGTTCTCCGGCATCCTCGGCCACAGCAGGAACTTGACGGTCTCCCTGGCCTCGTCGGTGACGCGCAGGCGCGGCCGCATCTCCTGGAAGTAGGCCTCGGTCTCGGCGACGGTGGCCGGTACGTCCTCGGCGTGCAGCCCGACGTGGGCGGCGGCCTCGCGCTGCTCGTCGAGGTACCGGTCGGCCATCCTGTCGGTCAGCGGCAGCCCGGCCCGCCGCGCGGTCACCAGGTAGGAGTAGACCTCGGCGCAGTGCACCCACAGCAGGAACTCGGGCTGGTCGAGCCGCTCCTTCCTGCCGGTGTCGTGGTTGAGGATCCGCAGGCTCCGGTGGATGCCGCGCACCCGGGCGGCGAGCGTCTCGATCTCCTCGCGCGACCCGAACGTGGCGACGCCGACGAAGTCGGCGGTGCGCTGCAGCCGCCCGAACGGGTCCTCCTGGAAGTTGGAGTTCTGCCAGACACCCCACATCGCCATGGGGTGCAGCGCCTGCAGCATGAGGCTGCGCACCCCGCCCACCCACATGGCCCGGTCGATGTGGACCCGCCAGGTCACGCTCTCCGGTGCCATCACCGTAGCCGCCATCACGCACCTCCCGTGAGACAAAGTGCGGTAAGCGTATCATTACGCCCTCGGGCGGCATCGACACCCCGGCGGCCGGTGACGGGCGCCGGGGTGCCGCGCGATGCGGTGCGGGAGGCCGGTCAGCGGCGTTCGGCGTCGTTCCAGAAGTCGGTGAGGGCGTGGGCGGTGGTCTCCGGCGCCTCCCAGGCGGGGGAGTGCGCGGCGCCCGGGATGACGACGCGCGAGGCGTCGAGGCGGTCGGACATGGCGGCCTGGACCTCGGGGAGCCAGACGTCGTCGTCCTCGCCGTACAGGACCATGAGCGGCAGGTCGGTGTCGTCGGCGACCTTGGCCAGGTCGGCGGTCTTGTCGGGCGCCGACAGGAGCTCACCGGCCATGGCGGCCAGACCGGTCGCGCAGTTGCCGAGGGTGCGGCGCCGCAGGAAGCCGATGATCTCCTCGGGGTGCCCGGCGGCGCCGGCGTCGGGACCGAGCTTGAGCGCCCAGATCTGCTCCAGGGTCAAGGCGGAGGCCAGCGCGTCGCGCAGGGCGCCGGCGCGGACGGCGCTCGGGCCCTCGACCGCGGAGGGGCCCGAGGACATCAGGGTGAAGGAGGCGACGAGGGTGGGCTCGGCCAGCACCGCCTCCCGGCCGACCAGGCCGCCGAAGGAGTGCCCGACCAGATGGACGGGCTCATCGCCGGTGGCCTCCAGGGCCGCCACCAGGTCGGCCGCCAGTTCGCCCAGCGCGTAGCGCCGCGGGTCCTGGCAGCCGGGTGACTCGTGCTGGCCGCGCTGGTCCAGCGCGACGACCCGGCGCCCCGCCCGGGTCAGGGTCTGCAGGACGCCGAGGAAGTCCTCCTTGCTGCCGGTGAACCCGGGAACCAGCAGGGCGGGCTGGCGCTCCGGCTCTCCTACCGGCAGCGCCTCGAGGGCGGCGAAGTCGCCGCGGGGCGTCCGCACGGTCGTGCGGCGGACGGCGGGGGGAAGCTCCAGGAACCGGGGCGTGCTCACGGTGACTCAACCTACCAACGGTCGAGGGCTGGACCGGTACCTTGAATCTTCTATGAGCACTGGGGGAGTCAGGGTCTCGGCGCACCGCCGCGACACCGACGACGAGGCGGCCGCGCTGGCCCGCGCCCTGGACAGCGGGGCCGAATACGTGGAGCTGGACATCCGCAGGACGTCCGCGGGCCGCCTGGTCGTCAGGCACGACCCGCTGCGCGGTGATGGCCACTACCCGCTGGCCGAGGCGCTGGAGGCGGTCAGGGGCAGGGCGAAGGCGCATCTGGACCTCAAGGAGCGGGGCCACGAGGAGGAGATCCTCGCCCTGGCCGAGGAGGTGTTCGGCGCGGACGGCCGTGACGGGTATGTGGTGACCACCCGCTTCCCCCGGTCGATCAGCCGGGTCAAGGCGATGGCGCCGGGCGTCAGATGCGCCCTGTCGGTGGGCCGCTCCCCCTGGCGCGCCGGTTTCGCCGCCGACCTGTTCCCGGTCGGCAGGATCCGCGACTGCGGCGCCGACTGGGTGGCGCTGGAGTACCGCCTGGCCGGCCTCGGCGTGCTCGACCGCTGCGCCCGCGCCGGCTTCCCCGCGATGCTCTGGACGGTCAACGACCCGCGCGCCCTGCGCCGCTTCCTGGCCGACCCCCGGGTCGCGGTGGTGATCACCGATCTGCCGAAGACGGCGCTGGAACTGCGCCGCCGAAACGGAGGATCCGCCTGATCGCTGCGATCAAGCGGATCCCTGCGGTAGGGCGCCGGTCAGGACGCCTCGGTGGTGCCCTCTTCGGGAGCGGTGTCCGCGCCCGCGCCCTCGGCGGAGCGGCGGCGGGTGCGGGTCCTGGTGCGGCGGCGGGCGGGCGCCTTGGCCGCGCCCGTCCCCTCGGCCTCCGCC
>JAFACJ010000693.1 GCA_023425615.1 Actinomycetes bacterium | reverse complement strand
CTGGCCGGGTGGCGTGCCGCGCTCGCCAGGGACCCCGACGCCAGACTCCCCCGGTTCGAGGTGTGACCGCGGCCCGCCCTCGGCCACCGTTTCCCGCGGCGGTCTCAGCCGCAGTCGCAGTCCTGCTCGCAACCGCATCCTCCGGGCATGGCCATCCCCTTTCCCCTCAGTGACACCTCAATGACGTAAAGTCACCATGCCAGGCCGCTTTGTCCTTGATTTCGCGACATGGTGGCCTCGCCGGTCAGGAAACGGCGTCCGACAATCGGCTGTGCCCGACCGGCACCGGATTCCCCCGGCACGGCCATCGTCGCGCGGCGGCGGGTGGTGGCGCCTCCCCCCGACTCGGGGGTGAACTCCGCCCATGACAGTCACCGAACACCCCTCTCCCACCAGGCAAGAAGATGAATCCTCCTGAATCGCAGGGCACCCGCACCGTCCTCATCACCCCGCCCGCCGGCGGTCGGCGCACCCTCGCGCTCGGCCAGAGCGTCGTCTTCGGGCGCGGTTCGCAGACCGACATCTCCCTGGAGGACGACCCCTGGCTGTCCCGGCAGGCGGGGAAGATCGCCGTGGTGGAGTCCGGCGCCCTGGTCAGCAACCTCAGCGAGAAGCACGCGCTGTACGTGCTGTTCGGGTCAGAGCAGGTCAGGCTGCCCGTCGCCGTCGAGTCCGGCGGCGGCCTCGGCTTCGTCGTCGCCGAGGGCGAGGCGCGCATCGGCACCGCGGCAATGCTGGAGCGTGACCGCGCGATCCTGCTCAGCCTGGTCCGGGGGCTGCGGGCGGCACCGGCGCCCGGACACGACGCCGCCCAGCCCACGACGGGGACGCCCGTCCGCCTCGACCCGCTCACCAAGGAGTTCATGGTCGCGTTCCTGCTCTGCCGCCCCTGGCTGCTGGACTCCACCCGGATGAGCCAGCTTCCCGACGCCCCCGCGATCGGCCGCCAGGCGCTGGAGCTGACCGGAGCCCATCATCTGCTCCGCGGCTTCGACGGAGGCGTGGACAGCCCCGTGCGCAAGAAGATCGCGCAGCGGGTGAACGACCACCTGAAGGAGGTGCGCAAGAAGCTGCGCGGCGCCGGGCTCCTGCCGCTGAGCCCGCGCATCAGCCTCAGCACCATCGCCTCCACGCTCCTGCACTACGACGTCATCGGACGGCACCACCTGGCGCTCACCGGTGACCGCGACTGGCTGACCGCCCAGGAGAACAAGTGGTGGGACCTCGACGGCAGGGAGTCATGACCCGGCGGGTCACCAGCCGACGGCCACCAGGAGCCACTGCGGCGCGCCGTGGGAGATGAAGGACGACTGGTTGGCGTGGTCGTCGTAGGGGAAGCCGTAGGAGAGCTTGTTCAGCGAGTGGTCGTGCCAGAACTTCGCGTAGTAGTTGGCGGGAGCCGCCTGGTAGAAGGTGGACGGGTTCAGCTGCGCGGCCTCCGGCTGGCCCGCGACGTGGCGGTTCAGCGCCGCGCACAGGGCGGCGGTCTCGGCGAGGGGGCCCGAGCAGCCGACGACCTGGGCGGTGGTGGCCTGGACCCCGTGCTGGGCGGCGTAGCCGGAGAAGTAGCCCTCGGCCTCCCCGCCGGGCTGGAAGGCGGCGGCGGTGCGGGGCGCGGGGATCCGGTAGGGGGCCTCGACCCTGGCCAGCTGCTTGAACGGGTCGGGCACCTCGTCGATGAACCGCTGGAACGTCGCCTCGCGTGACTCGGCGAACGTCTGCTGGTCCTCGCCGACCTGCGCGTCGTAGCCGTCGTGGGAGCGCAGCCGCATCGCGATCTTCAGGGCGAAGGCGTCGACGCGGGTGGTGTTGCCGTTGAAGACGTCGGGGCCGACGGTGAACTCGATGAAGTCGGTGTACTTGCTGTCGGGCGAACCGAGGTGGAAGTACATGCGGCCCGAGGTGTTGGCGGGCATGTCGAGGTAGGGCTGCTCGGCGATCGAGTGGACCTGGCCGTTGTAGCTCCAGAACACCTTGTCGTCGGGGTACTTGCCGTTGGTGCGGTTGAGGACCTTGACCGTCAGCACGTTCTTCGCGGCGGGGATCGACGCGAGGTCGCCCCAGAAGTCCGCCGGTGGCCGCGCCGGGCTCTCGGCTCTCTTCTCCTCCCGCGGCGGGGCGGATGAGGAGCAGGACGCGGTGAGGACCGCCGCGGAGACGGCGGCGAGGACCGCGCGCAGGGCGCGTCCCGCCGGGCTGCCGGGGATCATGGGCCTCCTGTGGGGACTCGGGTGCGGAGAACACGGTGCCGGAGAACACGGTGCCGAAAACAAAACGGCCCCTGGGAAGGGGGCGTATCGACCCTACCGGAACGCGGTGCGCGCCGAGGGCAGGTCGTGATCAAGGGCAGCGCCGAAGCGGCGGGACCCGCCCTTCGGAGGGAAGGGCGGGTCCGGGGAAGGTCAGGAGCGCGGCACGAGCTGGATCACCGCGGCCAGTGCCAGTTCCAGGACGACCAGGGCGACGAGGCCCGCCTGGAAACCGGACACGGCGTCGGCCGCCCCGTAGAAGAGGATGCCGATCAGGGCGACGCCCAGGGCGTTCCCGGTCTGGTTGACGGTCGCCAGGACGCCGGCCGCCGAGCCCGCGTGCGCCGGTGTCACCCGGGACAGGACGGTCGCCGCCAGGGGCGCCAGCGCCATGCCCATGCCCAGCCCGTCGACGAACAGGCCGGGCAGGATCCAGGCCGTGCCGTGGTCGGCAGCCGCCCACATCGCCGCCAGGCCGAGCGCCATGAGGATCCCGCCGACGGAGACGGCCTGGCGTCCGAGCCGCGCCGCGAACACATGCGCCCGCAGCGAGGTCAGCAGGTAGCCGGCGCCGATCGCCATGAACACGGTGCCCGACTCCAGCGGGGTGAGGCCGCGCCCGTACTGGAGGTAGAGGGCGAGGATCAGGAAGAACGACGCCTGGCCCATCCAGAACACCTGGGTGGCCAGCAGTCCGGCGGAGAAGGCGCGCTCGCGGAACAGCGCCAGGTGCACCAGCGGGTGCGCGCTCCGGCCCTGCTGCCAGACGAACACCGCGAACAGGACGCCCGACACGGCGAGGCTCTCCCATGTCCACAGCGGCCAGCCGTGCTCGCGGCCCTCGATCAGCGGGAGGACCAGGCAGGTCAGCGCCACCGTGACGAGGACGGCGCCGACGGGGTCGAGCCCGCGGGACGGGCCGCGCGACTCGGGCACCTGGCGCAGGAACAGCAGGGCCGCCGCGCCGATCGGCAGGTTGATGAGGAAGCAGGCGCGCCAGCCGAGCCCGAACAGGTCGGCCTCGATGAGCAGGCCGCCGATGAGCTGGCCGAACACCGCGCCGATCCCCATCACCATGCCGTACATGCCGAACGCCCTTGCCTGCGCGGCGCCGCTGAACGCGGTGCGCAGGACCGCCAGGACCTGCGGTGTGAGCAGCGCCGCGGACAGGCCCTGGGCGAACCGCCCGGCGATCAGGATCCCCGCCGTCGGCGCGAGCCCGCACAGGACCGACGCGGCGGTGAACAGCGCGAGCCCCAGGCCCAGCACGCGGCGGCGCCCGTACAGGTCGCCGAGCCTGCCTCCGGTGATGAGCCCGACGGCGAGGGCCAGCCCGAACCCGGCGACCACCCATTCCAGCGCGGCGGGTCCGGCGTGCAGGTCGTGCTGGAGGGACGGCATGGCGACGTTGACGATGAACACGTCGAGGGCGGTCATGAAGGTGGCGGTCAGCAGCACGGGCAGCACGCCGCGTCCGGTGCTCGCCTCAGGCGGCGCCGACGGCACGGCCGACGCTGGCAGAGTGGTCATGTGTGCTCTCCAGTCA
>JAFACJ010000413.1 GCA_023425615.1 Actinomycetes bacterium | reverse complement strand
GCACCATCTGCTGGCCCTGGAGATCGTGGAGATCGGCGAGCGGCACGCCGTCATCTCGATGCCGGTCCGCGAGGAGGCGTTCAACAGCACCGCCAACCTGCACGGCGGCGCGATCGCCACGCTCATCGATGTGGCGGCGGGCACCGCCGCGGCGCGCGGCAGCGGTTTTCGGCCCGGCGAGGAGAGCCTCGTCACCGCCGATCTGCACGTGCGCTACCTGGGCCGCCCCAACGGCGACGTCGTCCACGCGCACGCCGAGGTGATCAAGGCGGGCCGCCAGCTGGTCATCGTGGAGTGCCGGGTCAAGGACCCCGAGAACCGCATCATCGCCAGCGCCGACTTCTCGATGATGATCGTCCCGCTGCGCAGGCCGCTGCGCGAGATCGCCGACGCACAGCCGCACGACCCGGATCTGTGAACCGGGATAAAATGGTTTGATCAGCCACCGGCATCTGTGGCTCCATGGTTCCGGCGAAACCCGGGAAGCGCCGAATACCGAAAAGCGTGAATTCTAAGGAGCCGGTTCTTTGTCCTCTCACATGCTGCCGGGCGGCACCGTCCCGATCCGGATGTGGGCCGATCCCGCGGAGATCGAGGAGCAGGCGCTCGCCCAGCTCGGGAACGTCGCGGCGCTGCCGTGGGCGCACGGCCTCGCCGTCATGCCCGACGTCCATTACGGCAAGGGCGCGACGGTCGGCTCGGTCATCGCCATGCGCGACGCGGTCTCCCCCGCGGCGGTGGGCGTGGACATCGGCTGCGGCATGACCGCGGTGCGCAGCACCCTGACCGCCGCCGACCTGCCCGACGACCTGGGCGCCCTGCGCTCGAAGGTGGAGAGGGCGCTGCCGGTCGGGCGGGGAGCCCACCGCACGCCGGTCGACCCGTCGGGGGTGCGGGGGCTGCGCGAACGCGGCTGGTATGAGTTCTGGAAAGGCTTCGAGGAACTGCATCCGGCCGTCCGGGGAAAGTCCGAGAAATTCGCCAAGGCCCGTTCGCAAATGGGTTCCCTGGGGTCGGGCAACCATTTCTGGGAACTGTGCGCCGACACCGATGGATCGATCTGGGTCGTCCTGCACTCCGGTTCCCGCGGCATCGGCAACGAACTCGCCCAGCATCACATCGAGGCGGCCCGCAAACTGCCGCACAACCAGGATCTGCCCGACCCCGACCTCGCGGTGTTCCTGACGGGCACCGAGCAGATGGACGCCTACCGGCGCGACCTGTACTGGGCGCAGGAGTACGCGCGGCGCAACCGCGCGGTGATGCTCGCGCTCACCGTGAACGCCGTCACCGCCTGCTTCCCCCGGCTGCGGGTCGGCTGGGACGAGCCGATCTCCTGCCACCACAACTACGTGGCCGAGGAGGTGTACGACGGCGTCGAGGTCATCGTCACCCGCAAGGGCGCGATCCGCGCCGGCCGCGGCGACCTGGGGATCATCCCGGGGTCGATGGCGACCGGCACGTACATCGTGCGGGGCCTGGGCAACGAGGCGTCGTTCAACTCCGCCTCGCACGGCGCGGGCCGCAAGATGAGCCGCACCCAGGCCCGCAAGCGGTTCACCGTGCGGGACCTGGAGGAGCAGACGCGGGGCGTGGAGTGCCGCAAGGACTCCGGCGTCATCGACGAGATCCCCGGCGCCTACAAGGACCTGGAGTCGGTCATGGCGGCGCAGGCCGACCTCGTGGAGGTCGTCGCCCATCTGCGGCAGCTCGTCTGCATCAAGGGCTGAGGCGGGCGCGGTAGCGGGCCCGCGCCTGCTCCAGCACGTCGAACAGGGAGCGGTCCGGCTCCCTTCCGTGCTCGTGTATCAGCGCTTCGAGCCGGTTCAGCCACTCCAGGCACCAGCGCACGTCCTGCGGACGCGCCACGGAACGCCCTGACACGGTGATCTGGACGGCGCTGGTGTGCGCGTAGGGGCCGCGCGGATCGAGGTCGTCGGGGCCCGCTTTCCCGTCGGCCTCGGCCACCAGGTAGGTGGGTCCGTCCGTCCGGTAGGCGAAGTCCACCCGGCCCTCCCCCTCGGCGACGACTCCTCCGGCGTCGTAGACGCGTACCCGGTCGGCTCCCGTCGCGGTGGCGACGACCCGCACGGCATGGCCCTGCGCGACGTCCAGCACGGCGCCAGGCCCCTGCCCGTCGGCCTCCAGGGTCAGCCAGGGGCCGTTGGTGGCGAAGGTGCGTCCGGCCCTGATGGCGTCCTGGAAGGCCGTGACGCTCAGCGGCCCGTCAAGGCGGGCGTAGACGCGGGCCCAGCCCGGAGGGTTGGAGTAGGTGCTGTGACGGCTGTAGGAGAGCATCACGTCCGTGCCGGCGGTGGCGGCGAGCCGGACGCCCGCGCCCAGCAGCCTCCGGTAGATCCGGGCGGTGCCGGTGCAGGACAGGTGGTTGACCACGTCGAGACCGTCGACCAGGCCCAGCGCGGCGTCGGCCACCAGCTCGCGCGCCTCGCAGGAGCGGCTCCCTCCGCCGAACAGCGCGTCCAGCGGGTCCTCGGCGTCCATGGTCAGGGGGTGCGCCCAGAGGACGACGGCCCCCCTGCGCCGGAGTTCGGCGCACATGTGGGCGTTCGCCGGGGTGTCGGCCGGGGCGTCGGACTCGGCATGTCCCGCGTAGTAGCGGGACGGCTCGGACACCGGCCCGAAGGCGGCGAAGTGGCCGAGCAGGTCGTTGCGGTACTCCGTGCCCATACGGCAGATCAGCTCGGGTGTCGACCAGGGCAGGTCGCGGCCCAGCCACTCGGTGAACGTCTCGCGGTCGTAGACGAAGGACGTCGTGGCGTTGGAGGCCAGGGGGTTCATCATGTGCAGCGCCTCGCCGCGCTGCATGAGGGCGGCCTCGGCGGGCCCTGCCACCTGGTCTCCCGCGAAGTTGAGATGCAGGTGCAGGTCTCCCCCGTACCAGCCCTCGGCGGCGGGGTCGCGCAGCCGTGC
>JAFACJ010000399.1 GCA_023425615.1 Actinomycetes bacterium | reverse complement strand
CGGGCGACGACTGGACAAGTTCAAGGCCCGGTTCAACAGCCATCGGCACCAGTTGCTGGAGCGCATCGAACCAGACGGCCCGATCAACCAAGTCCGGTCATGGTGTGACTTCGTTTCCGACCTGAAGAGCGGCCTCACATCCCTATGACGGCGGCAGCACGTCGTCTTCGTGTAAGAAAGCCGATGAGATCCCTCCTTCCGTTCGTCCTCGCCGCGGTCCCGGGTGGCCGTGCCCCGTCCTCAGGGTGTTCGAGAAGGTGGGCGGAGGCCTTCCCATATCGTCATGACCGGCGCGAAGGCCGGATTTGCCTTCTTCGTCGGGCGCGATCCGCAGAGACCGCTCGCCTACCGCTGGGACGGGCACCGATGGAAGATGGTCAAGGCGGCGTTACCGGCGGCGCGCGTCCCGCTGGGAGACGACCTCCCTCGATGTCCGGGGCGGGCGCGTCACCGTCGGGTTCAGCACCAGGTCGCTGCGCATGGCCATCCCGGACGGCTGAGGGGGACGGAGAAGAACAAGGCTCGGCTAAAGGTTGAGTCAAGCACCGCGGCGCCCGCGCCTCCACGTCCGCCCCGATCCTGCGGTACAGGCCCCGCAGCAGACGCGCGGCCCTCCGGTCGTAGTCCCGGCCCTCCCCGGCTCCGAACCCGCTCATGGGCTCCTCCTCGAAGTGCCACCAGCCTGCGAGTGAAGGCCGACCTGAAGTCAAGCCGCCGAGCACGGCTCCCCCGCAAGACGCAGAACACAGATCACTCAGCCGGGGGAAGCCCGCTCAAAGCCACGCTCCCTAACTTGTGGACCATGGCTCCCGTCAAAAGCCGCACCGCGGGCTGGTGGTGGCTCGCCCTGAGCGCCGCCGCGATCGCGGTCTTCGCACCCCTGCCCTACCTGACCTCCTCCCTGGACGCCCTCGCACAAGACGACACGGCGGGCATCGCGGCGAACTACGCCGACCGCCCCCCATGGGTCCAGGTGGCGTTCTACCTCCACGTGATCTGCGGCGGCCTGGCCCTCCTGCTCAGCCCCCTGCAACTGTCGGCGAGACTGCGGTCCCGCACCCCCCGAACACACCGGACCTGCGGACGCATCACCCTCACCGCCATCACGATCGCCGGCATCGCGGGCCTCGCCATGGCCCCCTTCAACATGGCAGGCCCCGTCGGAACCGCAGGATTCGGCACCCTCGCCCTCCTGTGGACGACCTTCGCCGCCGCCTCCTACCTGGCGATCCGAAGAGGCGACGTCCCCTCCCACCGCCGCTGGACGATCCGCCTCTTCGCCCTCACCTACGCCGCCGTCACCCTGAGACTGTGGCTCATCATCCTCATCCTCCTCCAACCCGGCACCGCCCCCGACACGGCCTTCGACCGCGCCTACCTCCTGGTCCCCTTCCTGTGCTGGGTCCCCAACCTCCTCATAGCCGAGTACTTCCACATCCGCCGCACCCCGGCACTACAAGCGCCCACAGCCAGAACCCACACGACCAATCGGCCGTCCTCGACCGGGAACGGTCTATGACATCGGCGAGATGTCGGCCATGGACTCGATCCTCGGCTCACCCATGTCACCAGGTAACTGATGCACATGGGCGATCTCAGAGGTGATCAGGCCCCATGGCGGGAGGCGATCTCGTCGATCTTCCGGGCCAGGTCGAAGTCCAAAGCGGTGAGCGCGTTACCGACGTCGTGGGTGGTCAGGCGGAAGGTGACGTTACGCCAGCGGATGTCGATGTCGGGGTGGTGGTTTGCTTCTTCTGCGGCACGGGCGACCTCGACGACGATCCCCTCGACGCTCTGGAGGAAGGTCGGGGCCGCGACGGTACGGCTGATCACGTTGTCCTCCACGGTCCAGCCGGTCAACCCGGCCAGACGGGCGTTGATCTCGGCCTCATTCAAACGCTCGGACATCATCGGCCTCCAAGGTCAGCGGTGTGACGGTCCAGAGAGGCATCGTTCCCGTGGAGACCGCCTGACGAACACCGCACCATTGGAACGCACGGCGGGGTGACGGTTACGGACTCTGAATCGGACGCGCCCCGTGCTCGTCGGCGATCGCGTTGGTCCGCTCGGCGAGCTGGAAATCCAGCTCGGTCACGACACCGCCTGCGGTGTGCGTGGTCATGGCGAATCGCAGCGCCTCCCAGCGGATGTCGATGTCGGGCCGGTGCTCCAACTCGATCGCCGCGCGGGCGGAACCGGCGGCGACGATCCGGCCCATAGAGAACATAGGAAACATAGGGTCAGTATCCATAGAGGCCCGGCCGTGGCGCCCCGACTCGGGCAGCACTCCCGTCGGCCAGTGAACCGCTGTCGCCAGCGGTCATCGGCTGAGGTGGCTGATGTCCATGCCCGGGAAGTGCGGAAAATCGGTCGCTTGAGCTACTCGACGCTTAACCTGAGACCATGCCGAACCTGGGTGAGCGGCTGCGCGAGGTCCGCAAGCGGCGGGGCATGACGCAACGGGAACTCGCCGCGCTGTCCGGTATCTCCCTTTCGCTGATCCGGAAGCTGGAGCAAGGCGAGAGGGAAGACGCCCGCCTTGAGACGCTGCGCAAGCTGGCGGGGGCTTTGAAAGTGCCCACCGCCACTCTGATCGTTCGGAACGATGCGGCAAGTGTGCCCACGGATCTCTGGGCGCCCGTGCGCGCCGCTCTGGTCGGTCTCGCCACCGATGGCCCGGAAGACGAACCGACGATTCACGGCGTCGATGATGCCTTGTCATCGTTGATGCCGCTCTTCTCCGGCGACCGGTACACGGATCTCGCCGGGGCCCTCCCCTCGTTGCTGCGTGACGCGGATGTCCTGGGAGCGGACGGACGTCAGGTCCGTTCCCGGCTGTTCCATCACACGGGGTGGCTGCTGACGCAGACACGGCAGTTCGATGCCGCGGAATTGGCCCTTCAGCGGGCCTTGGACGAGTCGGGCGATCGCCTGGACAATGCGTCGATCGTCAATACGCGGTGCTGGCTCCTCATGCGGCAGGGGGACTTGCAAGGGACGATCGACCTCGCCTCCCGGTGGGCGGATGAGGTCGAGCCCCGCATGTCACGCGCGACCATGGCCGAACTGTCGGCGTGGGGCTGGCTGCTCGTGCGGCTGAGCACCGCCGCCGTTCGCAACAATCAGTCCGGAGACGCGGAGGACGCGATCCGCCTGGCTCGTACGGCCGCCGTGGCCATGGGCGGTGAGTACGCCCCTCAGGGTGATTTCCTGCGGGCGTTCGGTCCGATGACGGTCGCCATGAAGCGTGCCGAGAACGCCATGATCGAAGACCGCCCGGACCGGGTGATCGACATAGCCGAGAACATTCCAGTCATAAATCTGCGAACCACTTCGAACAACCGCAACCGCCACCTTCTCGACGTGGCCAAGGCGCGTGTACGGCTCCGCCAGTACCCGCAGGCCTTCGAACTGCTGCAAGGCATACGCCGTGACGCTCCCGAGTGGATCGTGAACCAGCGTTATGCACGTGACGTCCTAGGCATGATCGTCGCCAGAAGGCGGACCCTCACCACGGACATGCGGGAACTGGCGGACTTCCTCCATCTGGCACTGTGACGCCTCGTGGCACTTCTGAGAGCGTCAAGCTCGGAGTGCCATTGTTGCGCTGAGTAAGCGCTTCTAGCGTTCCCCATATGAAAGAAGACACGGACTCGTTTGAGTCGCCGACTACTGTGCCGAAGCTCATGCAGTGCCCGCCGGAGGTGCTCTCGTGACGGTCGGTGCTGTCACGCCTTCGCCACGGCAGGTGTCCTACCGGGAGTACGGGCTGGAGTTCCCGGCGGAGGTCGAGAGCGTGTACGTGGTGCGGGCGATGATCCGCGTGATGTGCTCGACCTGGCGTGTTCCGCAGGATGCCGCCGACACCGCGGAGCTGCTGGGGTCCGAGGTCGCCACGAACGCCGTCTCCGTGAGCGGGGGTGAGGTGCTGCGTTGCACGCTGCGGAAGGTGCTGGGGTACCTGTACTTCGACTGTAGCGACTACGACCCTGCCATTCCCGTCACGCCGTCCATGCCCGGTGGCGAGGAGCTGAGCGGTCGCGGTCTGGCGCTGGTGAAGGAGCTGGCCTCTTCCTACGGGTGGGAGCGGTTGTCCGGGCGGCAGGGGAAGATCTGCTGGTTCACGCTGGCGACCGGACGACAGACGCCGCCTCTCCGGCGGATCGATGGAAGCGCGTGAAGAGGCATGAAGCGCCACAGCCTGGCCTGATGAGCACGCAAGAAGAGCAACACGACCGCCTGCGGTGTCACCCTGCGGGATCGTCCCCGCTCCTCCTGGGACCGGCTGTTCGACCACGCTCCTGACCGGCCCCGGGCCAAGGAGTGGCCCGAGATCTGGGGTTACTCGCACCACACGGGTGGTCCCTCGCCGAGGAGGGCCGCCAAGCGCCTGCCCCGTAACTCCCCCGACCGGCGGAGAGAGACGGGTTGAGCTTCTTGGGGGCGGGTTCATGTCGGCCCACCTCCGGGGGCATCGGAGCCGCCCTGCCCCGGGACGCGCGGAGTCCGGGGCGGGGCGGCCGGGGTGTCGGCGTTCGAGTGCGTCGCGGATCGCACGGAGATGCGTTGAGACGGGGGTGGGTGCGGTGATTCCGCAGCAGGTGGCGGTGGGCCTGGCCCTACAGGCGATACGGGAGGCCCTGGAGGCACACGGGTTGTTGCCCGGCACCCGGGTCGTGATCACAGCTGACGTAGAGAGGCGGATGACACGGTTGCTGGAAGAACTGGAGACTGCCGAGCACGACGGACGGCAGGAGGCCGCAGCCCGGCCCGCGGAGCGGGAGGGAGGCGAGAATGTCTGAGTCGGAGTTGTGGAAGTACCTGGCCGCCCACCAGGACGAACCCCCGGCCCTGCGGATCGTCCTCCCGGCCGCGCTGGGCGAGGCGACCCTGCTGCGCAAGCTGACAGACGCCCTCGACCGCACCCGCAGCATGCTCGCCTACCACCTGGCCATCTGCCGCTACAGCATGGAGCAGGCCAAAGAGCGCGGCGACGAAGAGGACGCGACCTTGTGGAGCGGCCAGACTCTCGGCGCCGTCTACGCCATCGAACGCCTCGACGGCGACATCCTGGGCGAACTCGACCTATGGGACCAGCAGGAGAAGCAGACACCCGAGGCCCCCGAGACCATAAAAGCGATGGCCGAACAGCTCTCCTGGAGCCTGCAACGCCCCCCATTCCCCCTGCCCGACGTCCAAGACCCCACCCTGGGTCTGCGGCTGGCGCTCCTCATCCGCGCACAACGCGACGAACTCGTCGCCCAAGCCGTTGCCGCCAACTACCGGGCCGTCATGGAGTACACCGAGGAAGGGGAGGCCCCGGATCCGGAGTACGGGTTGTACATGGCCCGCGCCCGCTGCTACGCCATGGCCGCCGACGACCTGGACAACCTCCTCGCCCGCGCTTACGGAGCCCAGGAGGCTCACGAGAAGTTCCTCGACCGACATGGCACCTGGCTCGGCCGACTCGTCTTCACGTAAGCCTGGGCCGTGGCCAGAAGGCACGCACGAGCCACGTCGTGCTGTCGGTGGA
>JAFACJ010000215.1 GCA_023425615.1 Actinomycetes bacterium | reverse complement strand
CGCCGTCGCCTCCGGCGCGCCCCTGGAGATCGCGGCCCGCGGCGCCTTCGTCCTCCTCGACCGCGTGGGCACCGAGGACGGCGGCCACATCACCGACGCCGAGCGCGCCTCCCTGGTCGCCGAGCTCGTCACGGCCGGTCACGGCGCCCGCGTCCTGCTCTCCAGCGGCGCGACCGGCGTAGCCAAGGGCCACCCCGCCAATGAGGTGGGCTACGGCCACGTCCTCACCGCGTTCGCCCCCCTCCTCAAGGCCCGCGGCCTCGGCGACGAGGACGTCCGCCGGATCCTCGTGGGCAACCCGCGCGACCTGCTGTCGGTGCGCTGAGCGCGCGGCAGCCCAAGATCATCGAGTTCCTTCCCCGAAGGTGAGTGCCGTGTCGAGAGTGAACACCGTCCTAGGGCCGATCCCGACCGAAGAACTGGGTCTCGTGGCCGTCCACGAGCACATCGGGTACGGCATGCCGGGCTCCGAGCTGGACACCAGGTGGTGGAAGACGCCGGAGGAGCGGTACGGCGAGACCGTTCCGAAGCTGCGGAGGTTCCACGAGTACGGCGGCGGCACGTTCGTCGACGCGACCGGCATCTGCAACGGCCGCGACATCGACTACTACCGGTCGCTGTCGGAGAAGACCGGTGTGCACATCATCGCCTCCACCGGCTTCGTCGGCGGAGACACCGCCCTGCCGTTCTTCGAGCGGGCGAGCGTGGAGTACCTCGCGGAGCACTTCGTCCACGAGATCACCGTCGGCATCGGCGGTAGCGGCGGCAAGGCCGGCATCATCAAGGTCGGCGTCAGCCGGGGCGGCCGGATGACCGACCTGGACAAGCGCATCTACCGCGCGGCGGCCCGTGCCTCCAAGGCCACCGGCGTCGGCATCCTCACCCACCTGGCCATCGACGCCGAGAACGCGATCGCGATCTTCAACGAGGAGGGCCTCCCCCTCGACCGGGTGCTCTTCGGGCACGTCGACGACGGCGTCAACGCCGACAAGACCCGCGACACCTGGATCGCCGAGCAGGGCGGCAGGATCGGCTTCGACACCTTCGGCTACGAGACCGAACTCCCCGACCCGCCGTTCTGGGCCCGTCCGCGCCGGGAGCGCCTCGATCACTTCCTGCGGTTCATCGGCGGCGAGGGCCGCATCAAGCAGGTGCTCGCCTCGGCCGACGCCAACTGCAGCCCGCTGGGCTGGCCGGGCGTGAAGGGCCACACCGTCAACTACCTCTTCGAGGACCTCATCCCCGACCTCCGCGCCGCCGGTCTCGATGAGGCGGCCATCAAGACGATCTTCGTCGACAACCCGGCCGACTTCCTCTCGATCAAGAACTGACAAGGACAAGGACCATGCACCCCTCAGAGCTGAAGAACCTGAACATCGCCGTCGTCGGCGCGGGATACGCCGGTTCCGCCGCGGCCAAGGCACTGAGCCTGCTCGGCGCCGACGTCACCGTCTACGAGCAGGCCGCCCAGATCCGCGAGGTCGGCGCCGGCATCGGCCTGCGGCCCTCCACCATGGACCGGTTCCGCCAGTGGGGCATCATCGACGCCATCCAGAAGGTCAGCTCCGCCAGCGACTACTTCGAGATCCTCACCGGCGCCGGCGACCCGATCATGAAGGAGCCGTGGCCGGAGATCGACGCCTTCGGCCAGACCACCCATCTGATCCACCGCGGTGACTTCATCGAGGCGCTGCTCTCGGTGCTGCCCGAGGGCATGGTCCGCCTCGGCCACAAGCTGGAGAGGATCGAGGACAGGGGCGCGAGGTCGGTCCTGACGTTCACCAACGGCGTCACCGTCGAGGCCGACCTGGTCGTCGGAGCCGACGGCATCAAGTCGGTGGTCCGCAAGGAGCTGTTCTCCGACAACGAGCCGGTCTTCTCCGGCGAGCACGCCTACCGCGCCGTCATCGACATGGACGACGCCTACGGCATGGTCGTCGATGACAACCTGCGGATGTACATCGGCCGGGGCACGAAGATCTACTTCCTGCCGCTGCGCCACCGCGGCCAGGTCTCCTTCGACATCACCGCCCTGTGCCCGGACGGCACCTGGGCGCCGTGCATCACCAAGGACGACCTGCTGAAGACGGTCGAGGGCTTCGACGAGCGGATCGTGAACATCACCCGCGACCTCGACATGGACACCGTCAACTGCCGCGCGGTCTACGACATCGACCCGGTCGACACGTGGCACTCCGACTCCGTCGTCCTCGTGGGCGACGCGGCGCACTCGATGCTGCACCACCAGGGCCAGGGCGCGAACTCGGCGATCCTGGACGCCGGCGCCCTCGCCGACGCCCTTGAGGAGGCCGGCTCCGTCAAGGAGGCGCTGGCGCTCTACCAGGCCACCCGCAAGCCGGTGACCGACGAGTTGCAGCGCATCTCGCGCCAGGGCTGGACCGAGGACGAGATCAACGACGTCTTCCCCGGCCAGAAGCCCGCGTCCCAGAAGCCCGCCTCCTCCGAGCCGGAAGCCTGAGCCATGCCGCTGCACCCCGACATCGCCCGTGCCCTCGCCGGTATGCCCGCTCCGCCTCCCGGTCCGCTGAACCCGGAGGCGATGCGCGCCGGCGAGGAGTCCCATGTCCCTCCCCTCGCCGACCGCCTGCCGCTCCACTCCGTCGAGGACCTCACCGCGAAGACCTCCGCGGGCGAGGTCCCGGTACGGATCTACACGCCGGTCGAGGCCGACGCGTACGGCGTCCTCGTCTACTTCCACGGCGGCGCGTTCTTCCTCGGCAGCCTGGAGACGCACGACCACGTCGCGCGCTCCCTGGCCGAGGCGACCGGCCTCAAGGTCGTCTCCGTCGGCTACCGGCTGGCGCCCGAGCACGCCTTCCCCGCCGGTCTCGAGGACTGCTACGCCGCGGTCCGCTGGGCCGCCGAGAACGGCGAGGCCCTGGGCTGGGACGGCACGACGCTGGCCATCGCCGGTGACAGCTCCGGCGGCACGTTCGTCGCCGCGGTCGCCGGTATGGCGCACGACGACGGATTCGACCGGATCACCCACCAGGTGCTGTTCTACCCGTCGCTCGACCTGGACTTCGACGTCGACCGCTATGCGTCGCTGCGGGAGAACGCCGTCGGCTACGGACTGGAGACGGCCGGGCTGAAGCCGTTCAACGCCTTCTACATCGACAGCGGCGCCGACCCGGCGGACCCCCGCGTCTCCCCGATCAAGCGGGCGGACCTCACCGGGCTGCCGCCCGCGCTGATCATCACCGGCGAGTTCGACCCGATGCGGGACGAGGGCGAACTCTACGGCCGGAGGCTGAAGGACGCGGGCGTGGCCGCGACCGTCAGCCGGTACGCCGGCGCGGGGCACGGATTCGTGCAGCACTTCTCGTGGATACCGGAATACCGCCGTGCCTACGAGGAGACCCGCGACTTCCTCGCGCGCTGACCCGCCCACCCCACGGAGCTCGAAAGGAGAGCCATGCCCTCAGTGAAAGTCCATCCCCTCGTGTCGCCGTGGGGTCGGTTCGGTCTCTACAGCTTCTTCATCGACGCGCCGGAGCCGGCCATCGTCGACACCGGCATCGCCTCGTCCCCCGCCGAGGGCATGGCCCCCGCGCTGGAGGCCATCGGGCGGCGGATCGAGGACGTGCGCTGGATCCTGCTGACCCACGGCCACATCGACCACGTCGGCGGAGCCCACGCCCTGTGGGAGCTGACCGGACGGCGCGCACAGGTCGTGATCCACGAGGCCGACGCCCCGCTGCTGCGCTCACGCCGCGCCCACGTCGAGGAGTACCTCGCCGGTCGGGGACGGTACTTGAACGACCCTGAGGGCGCGGCGAAGGTGACGGCCGCGGCGAACGCGGTCATCTCCGGCGAGATGGAGCCGACCATGCTCGTCAAGGGAGGCGAGACGCTCTCCCTCGGCGGCGGCGTCACCGTCTCCGTCCACGCGATCCCCGGCCACACGTCCGGTTCGGTGGCCTATGTGATCGACGGCCAGGACGACGTGTTCGTCGGCGACGCGGTCCAGGTGCACGGTGCCGCCAACGGCTTCCCCGGCTTCGAGGACCCGGCCGCCTACCGCGCGAGCCTGGAGTACCTGCGCGACAAGGTCCGTCCGCGGCACCTCTACCTCGGGCATCCCTACCGCCGTACCGACGGCACGCCCTACGGCGTCGAACTCGACGCGCGGCAGGCGGAGGAGGCTCTCCGGGAGAGCCTCGACATCGAGGGCCGGGTCGGCGAGGCGGCACACGCCTGCCTGTGCGCGGGGCTCCTGGAGACGGACTCGCCCTACTCCCCCTTCGCGCCCGTGGCCCAGGAGGTCGGCTACACCGCCGATCCCACCCTGGAGCCGTCGCCGTTCTTCACGTCGATGCACGGCTACCGCACGCACTTCACCCAGAACCCGTGACAGAGGAGCTTCGCATGGTCGACTTCCAGACCATCCAGGCGGGCCAGGACGAGATCGCCGTCCGCAAGGACCTCCGCGTGCCGATGCGCGACGGCATCACGCTGGCCGCCGACACCTACCAGGGCATGGACGACAAGCCGCGTCCGGCGCTCGTCGCGCTCAGCCCGTACGGCAAGGAACTGCAGGCCCTCGCGCTCACGACCCCGCCGCAGCGGCGCCCCAGCCCGATGTGGGACGGCTGCATCGAGGCGGGCGACATCGCGCGCGTCGTCAAGGAGGGCTACGTCCACGTCATCGGCGACCTGCGCGGATCCGGCGCCTCCGAGGGCGAGCACATCGGCAACTACAACGCCGGCGGCGTCTCCCTCGGCCAGGACGCGTACGACTTCATCGAGTGGGTCGCCGCGCAGCCGTGGTGCGACGGCAACGTCGGCATGATCGGCATCTCCTACTTCGGCTCGATGCAGGTGCTGGCCGCGGCCGAGCGCCCGCCGAGCCTGAAGGCGATCTTCGTCAGCGGCGGCCACTACGACTTCTACGAGACCACCTATCACGGCGGCGTCATGTGGTTCATGCCGCGCGCCGCCCGCGAGGGCCGCGGCGGCGACTCCGGCTGGGCCTTCACCGACCGCGTCAAGTCCCGCATGCTGGAGACCTACTCCCCCGAGGAGATCAAGGAGAAGGTCGCCGAGCGGCTCCGGGACCCCGACGTCGCCGCCTGGCCGAACCTCGTGCACGTGCTGCACTACCCGACGAACCACGAGGCATGGTTCGACATCGTGATGAACGAGGTGGACGGCGAGTGGTACGAGGAGCGCAACCCGGTCACGCTCGCTCCCGCCATCGACATCCCGGTCTGGCTCCAGATCGACCAGGGCCGAGGCTGGACGATGGACGGCACCATCGAGGTCTTCAACCGGCTGAAGGGCCCGAAGAAGCTCGACATCGGCCCCTACCCGCCGATGCAGTCGCGGCCCTTCATCGAAGAGCACGACAAGATGTTCCGCTGGTACGAGTACTGGCTCAAGGGCGTCGACAACGGGATCATGGACGAACCCGCCGTCACCGTCCACGTCGAGGGCTCGCGTGAGACCATCACCGGCACGCAGTGGCCGCCGAAGGAGATCGAGTACCGGTCGCTCTACCTGCGCCCGCGCCGCAAGCTGTCCTTCGAACCCGAACCCATGGGCGCCGAACACGCCGCCCCCGACGGCTTCTACCAGGCACCGCTGACCGTCACCGACAAGGTGGAGATGCTGAGCTGGAGCACCGAGCCGTTCCACGAGCCCACCCAACTGATCGGCCAAGGAGCCGCACACCTCTTCGCCGAGATCGACCAGCCCGACACCAACTTCATCATGCGGTTCTGGGACGAGGCACCCGGCGGCAAGCGGCAGCTCATCACCACCGCCTACCTCAAAGCCTCGCACCGCGAACTCGACGAGGAACGCACCACCGAGGGCGACCCCCACCACCCGCACACCCGCGCGGTGCCGGTCGAACCGGGCAAGATCGAGGAATACGTACTGCGGATCTACCCCTTCGCGGCGACGTTCCTGCCCGGCCACAAGCTCGTCGTGGAGCTGTCCAACGACGAACCGCTGGCCGACGAGCACAACTCCCTGCTGCCGCCGGACGCCTTCCACCTGCCGGTGGGCCGCCCCGTCACCCACAAGATCTACCGCGACGCCGCCCACCCCTCACGGCTCGTGCTGCCGTTCACGGTGGAGAGGTGATCGAGCATGGCTTTCGTCTACGCGGCGGCCCGCACCCCCTTCGGCCGGTTCAACGGGGCGCTCTCCGGCGTCCGTCCCGACGACCTCGCGGCGACCGCGATCACCGGTGTGCTCGCGAAGGCGCCGGGACTGGACCCGGCCGGGATCGGCGAGATCGTGTGGGGGTGCGCGAACCAGGCGGGCGAGGACAACCGCAACGTCGGCCGGATGGCCGGGCTGCTCGCCGGGCTGCCGGTGTCGGTGCCCGCGACCACGGTCAACCGGCTGTGCGGCTCGTCGCTCGACGCCGCGATCATCGGCTCCCGCACGATCGACACCGGTGACGCCGACGTCGTGCTCGTCGGCGGCGTGGAGTCGATGACCCGGGCGCCGTGGGTGCTGCCGAAACCCGACCGGGCGTTTCCCGCGGGCGACGCGACAGCCGTTTCGACGACACTCGGCTGGCGCCTGGTCAACGCGCGGATGCCGGCGGAGTGGACGGTGTCCCTCGGCGAGGCCAACGAGCAGTTGCGGGAGCGGTTCGCGATCCCGAGGGAGCGGCAGGACGAGTTCGCCGCCCGCTCGCACCGGCTCGCGGCGGCGGCATGGGACGAGGGTTTCTACGACGACCTGGTGGTCGCCGTCGACGGCGTCGACCTGACCCGCGACGAGAGCATCCGCGCCGGTTCCACGCCGGAGAAGCTCGCCGGGCTCAAGCCGAGTTTCCGGCACGACGGCACGATCACCGCGGGCAACGCCTCGCCGCTCAACGACGGCGCCTCCGCGGTACTGCTCGGCTCGGAGGCCGCCGCCGGGCGGATCGGGCTCGACCCCGTCGCCCGGATCGCGGGGCGCGGCGCGTCCGCGCTGGAGCCCCAGTCCTTCGGGTTCGCCCCGGTCGAGGCCGCCGCCAGGGCGTTGGAACGCTCCGGCATCGGCTGGGACCGGGTGGGCGCCGTCGAGCTGAACGAGGCGTTCGCAGTCCAGTCGCTCGCCTGCGTCGACGCTTGGGGGATCGACCCCGGGATCGTCAACGTCAGGGGCGGCGCGATCGCGATCGGCCATCCGCTCGGCGCCTCGGGCGCCCGGATCCTCGGCACCCTCGCCAAGGTCCTGGTCGAGAAGCGGGAACGGTACGGTGTCGCCGCGATCTGCATCGGCGTGGGCCAGGCGCTCGCCGTGGTCCTGGAGAACGTCACTGGGGGAGCAGCGTGAGCAAAGCGCAGATCTTCGCGTCGCCGGACGAGGCGGTGCGCGTCGTCAAGGACGGCGACACCGTCCTCGTGGGCGGCTTCGGCCTGGCCGGGATGCCGTTCGATCTGATCGACGCCCTGATCCGGCACGGCGCGGGCGACCTCACCATCGTGTCCAACAACGCGGGCAACGGCGAGGTGGGCCTGGCCGCCCTGCTGAAGGCGGGCCGGGTGCGGAAGGTCCTGTGCTCCTTCCCCCGGCAGGTCGACTCCTACGTCTTCGACGACCTCTACCGCCGCGGGGAGATCGAGCTCGAAGTCGTCCCGCAGGGCAACCTCGCCGAGCGGATGCGGGCGGCGGGCGCGGGCATCGGCGCGTTCTACTGCCCGACGGCCGTCGGCACTCCGCTCGCCGAGGGCAAGGAGACCCGCGTGATCGACGGGCGCGAGTACCTCCTGGAGTACCCGATCAAGGGCGACGTAGCGCTGATCTCGGCGGACAAGGCCGACACGATGGGCAACCTCGTGTACCGCAAGACCGCGCGGAACTTCGGCCCGGTGATGGCCACGGCCGCCACCACGACCATCGTCCAGGTCTCCTCGATCGTGGAGGCCGGGGCACTGGACCCCGAGGCCGTCATCACCCCGAGCATCTACGTCGACCGCGTCGTCCAGGTCGAGCCGCGCCACTACACCGTGCAGGGAGCCCGCTGATGACCCTCACCCCCGATCAGCTCGCGGCCCGGGTCGCCCGCGACATCGCGCCGGGCAGCTTCGTCAACCTCGGCATCGGCCAGCCCACCAAGGTCGCCGACCACCTCCCGGCCGAGCTCGGCGTCGTCCTCCACACCGAGAACGGCATGCTGGGCATGGGCCCCGCGGCCGTCGGCGACGAGATCGACCCCGACCTCACCAACGCCGGCAAGGTCCCCGTCACCGAACTCCCCGGAGCCGCGTACTTCCACCACGCCGACTCCTTCGCCATGATGCGCGGCGGCCACCTCGACGTGTGCGTCATGGGCGCCTTCCAGGTCTCGGCCGGCGGCGACCTCGCCAACTGGGACACCGGCGCCCCCGGCTCGATCCCCGCCGTCGGCGGCGCCATGGACCTGGCCATCGGCGCCAAGCAGGTCTACGTGATGATGACGCTCTTCGCGAAGAACGGCTCCCCCAAGCTGGTGCCGTCCTGCACCTATCCCTTGACGGGCGTCGCCTGCGTCAGCCGCGTCTACACCGACCACGCCGTCTTCGACATCACCCCCGCCGGCGTCCACGTCCTCGAATCCTTCGACACCCCCATCGAGGAACTACGGACCCGCCTGGAAGTCCCCCTCCTGACCGACACCCCCTGACCAGGGCACCCTTCGGGCACGGCAAGGGCACCTGCCTCGTCGAAGGCGGCCAAGCCGCCCGCGAGTTGTTTTCCTTTACGGCGAAATGGCGCCGGTGGTTTCACCGATCGCCCGAGCGCCACCCGAGCCGAAGGAAACACTTCAGTCACCGTGGCCAGGACGCCGGACCGCCCCGGGGAGATGGTCGTGATCACGACAAAGGCGGGGTCTCGATGAGACTCCCGCCGCAGGTCAGGCTGAAAGCTGGGGTACCAGGACTCGAACCTAG